>JANYBY010000216.1 GCA_025360565.1 Bacteroidota bacterium | reverse complement strand
CAAATGGCTTTAAATTTATCTGACAGGGCAAAAGGCCCGTCAACACTCCGTAAAAATTGTCCGAGCATATAATTTCTTACGGTTTCTAATTCCGACTCGCTCACCAATTCTTCACGCAAAATTTTTACTTCTTTGTAAATTTCATCCAGTGTTTTTGTAGTTACATCGGCCCCAACTTCGGTTGAAATAAAAAAATATCCCGTATTTACCAATGATGCCAAACCACTGCCAATGCCGTATGTATAACCTTTGTCTTCACGAATATTTGCCATTAAACGCGAACCGAAATAACCACCTAATATTACATTGAGCACCTGAAAATGATGGTAATCTTTATGCGTTTTATTGAATAAAATTCTACCAACACGAATGGCACTCTGAATAGCATCGGGCCTTTCAACAAAATGATCTTTTTGTTTTGTTGTTTGAAGATCTATTTTTTCTGAAACAATTACCCCGGGTTGACCCCATTCTTTTTCGCCAAAAAATTTATTCAGCACCTCCAAAATATTTTTTGGTAAATGACCGGATGCAATAATGGTGCAATTTTTAGACTGATAGTATTTTCCGTAAAATTTATTTACTTCGTCAATATTTACCCTGTCAAAATCGGTTTCTTTTACATCAATGCCGTAAGGATGGTTTGGTCCGAAAAGCAATTCTGAAAATTTTCTTCTGGCAAGTACATCCACTTTTTGCGAATTAATTAAATGTTTTTGCTTTTTATTGGTAATATGAATTTTTAATTCTTCGGGCGAAAAGACCGGATACTTTATTACTTCCTCAATAAATTTTAAAGTTTGCTCCAAATATTTGTTCAGCGAAAAAACAGTGATGGTGGCGTAATCTTGACCTACTCCTACTTCAATAAAAGAACCAAAAAAATCGATGCCTTCGCTTATTTGATTAGCAGTATAAGATTTAGTCCCCGTTTCAAGCAACGAGTTGGTGGTGGATGCAATTAAAGGGGCTTGCTGATAATACATGCCGGCCCTAAAAATAAATTCCAGTTTAATTATTTCCTGACTTCCGGCATTAACGGAATAAAACGGAATGCCATTGTTTAATTTTTGTGCGTTGGCATGAATAACATCTACTTTATTTATTGTTTCAAACGCGGGGGCTGTTGTTCTATTGATCATTTACAATATTGGTTTTTTAGTTATTTTTTCCATTAACGGATAATAGTTTGAGGGAATTTTTAGATCAACTCCTTTGCCGAAAAGCTGATAGATCTTAATAGTATTCAATGTCACTTTTATTTCTTCTTTCTCTATATTCCAGATATGAACTCCGAATCCCGTAACCGTATCGGGTAAGTTGCCCGTAGTTAATTTAATGTATTTCACGGTTCCGTTCAAATCATCGGCCATCCAGTTTAATGGTATGCGTTTATAATAAACATTTTTACCTTTAGCGTTTGCCAGACTCATTACAAAAAAAGCCCTGAATGGTTTTGGTACTTTTTCAAAATTTAACTCCACTTCCACTTCAATAGGATTATGTGATTTAAAACTTGTGTCGGGCAACCTTTTAAAATCGTAAAACTCCCTATTGCCGCTCACAGTCATCTTATTATTATTTTCATAGATGGGTTTATGTTCAATTTCTTCTTTTCGCTTTAATAATACTCTATCCCATTTATCATCCGTATCAATTTCATCGTAAAAATTCCGGTAATAGGGCTTTTCTATTTTGAGTGCGAAATAATAATCGCAATTCATTTGCATTTCTTCCGAATTATCCATGCCGTTTAAAACAGAATTGCCCCTGTAATTTAAAAACGCGTAATTCATTTCACGCACTCTATGCCCACCAACAGTAAATAATTTTTTTTCTTTTTCAAATTCTTTTGTAAGTGTATCGTAAACATGTTTTGGCATTGTGTGATAGAACCAGGAAGTAAAATCGGTAAAATTTACCGAACAACTAAAAATTACCAATGATGAAGCCAAAAATACCGAAGAGGTTATTTTTCCATAAACAGCGGGAATATTATCCAACACAATAGCAAATGATAAAACAAAAAACAGATAGAAAAATAAACCGGTCCTATCTTCCGGAAAGTTGACATCCAACACTCTTTTTTGTAAGTAATACGCTACCACAAGCAAGGCTAACACATGAAGATAAACCAGTTTAAAAGTAAAAAGGTCGTTAAAGAAAAAAGCGTTCTTCCAGGTGTGATAAATAAAAAAAGCAAAAACACCAAGTGTCAAAATAATTACTAAGGCCTGAAGCCACACACTGTCGCTCCCAAAAACAACAAAGATCAAACTCTTAAAAGTAACCAGCCAATAATCGTTGCCTACCCCGTAATCTAAAACCCCCTTCTCTTTGTAAAAAAAGGAAAACTTGATCCAAAACCAAAGTAAAAATAAATTTACCAATTGTAGCCAAATATTTTTGCCGCTTAATAAAACTTTTTGGCGGTGTTGAAAAATATAAACATAGATCAACAATATCAACAAGACCCCGATCAAAATTAAGTTCGCGCATAAAGCTAATTGCCAGCAAAGCGAAAAATAAACCAAACTGCTAAATTTTTTCTCATTAAAATAATCCGTTAAATAGGATAAGCCCAAGAGCATGAAACTGAATGAAAGGCCATACCCACGGCACAATTCAAAAAAGTCGAGAAAATTAAATGTGAGAATAAAAAATACAACTAAAATTAATTTTGAACTCAGCGACTTAAAATATTTAAAATGACGGTAAACCCCAAAACATAAAACAATAAATGCCAAAACATTGGGAATGCGCAGTACAAAACGGTGCGAGCCGGCGATGTGATAACAAATATTTGCAAGGCACGAATTTAAAACGTGGTTATTGGTGTACACATGTGCTGTGTACGGCAAATAATTATCGCTTTGTATATAAAAGAAAAATGTGGCTGCCTCATCGTGGCTAAAAGGAATGCAATACGCGCGCAGACAAACAATAACAAACACAACAAAGCTTGTAAGCCAGAAAATTTTATTGAAGTGTTTTTCCATCGTTATTTGCCACTAAGACACTAAGTCACCAAGTTACACAAAGCGTTATAAGATTCTTTTAATTCCAAAGTTTTTTCCTCTATGACAATAAGTCACCAAGTTACACAATGAGTTATAATATCATTCTTTTAATTTCACGTTTTTTGCCACCAAGACTCCAAGTCACCAAGTTACACAAAGAGTTATAATATCATTCTTTTAATTCCATGCTTTATCAGTGCAACGTCAAAATTAATAAGATAACCTAACCTTTTCCCGGTAAGTTTCATATGACTTAATAATTGAGCTTCCCACACAGGGTTAACGGTTTCAAGGGCCTTTAATTCACAAATAACCTTGTCATTTATCATTACATCCAATCGTAATCCTTCGGGGAATTTTATATTATCAAACACGATTGGAATATCAAGTTGCCGTTTTACTGAAAATCCTTCCTTTGTCAAAACATGACAAAAACAAACTTCATAAACTTTTTCCAATAATCCGGGACCAAGTTCTTTGTGAACAATATAAGCTGCGTTAACGACCGCTTTCCCAATTTCTTCTTCTTCCTTGGTGAGTGGCAAGAAATTTTCTTTGTGAACCTTTGTGTCTTCGGGTCTTTGTGGCATATTAATCTAACAAATAATTTTGGTGTTTGTTAAATTTTTCAAGGGTGCGGATACCCGAAGAGCTGATATGTTCAAATTCTTTATCACAAAAAATATTAACGATCTTAATACCGGGCATTAATTCTTGTATATACCTATATTGATTTTGCTCGTACTGAAAATCTGTTGAGTTTCTTAGTCCCCTTACCACAACCACATCCTGCCCTAATGAATCCACAAAATCGGTAAGTAATCCTGAATACTCTTCCATTTGATGGTTTTGAATGATCTTTGGTATTGGCCAGGTGCGTTCTTTTTTATCCGGATTTTTTCCGAAAGCAATAATTACTTTATCAAAGATCTTTTCCGCTTTTTGCAAAACATTGTAATGCCCTTTATGAAAGGGGTTAAAGCTACCGCAGAACACGCCAATAGCAGGTTTGCGGTGTTTTACATATTCAATCAATAAATTTAATCGGCCATTTTTATTTAATTGTTCTAATACTTCCAAACGTTTTGGTTTATAAATTTTATAGTCCACAAACTGATACTCCTTAAATATCTGCCTTTCATATTCCATTAACTTGGCAAAGGGCTGATCCAATATATTCAGATCGGCATTTATAAGCAATTGCGATTTTTCTGAAGAAGTTTTATGCGTTTTTGTATCGAGAATAAATTGTTTGATGTCCGTTTTTTGTTTTTCGGATAAAGCAGAGCTTTTTGCATGAGTTAAAAATAATTCGGCCGATTGCTCTTCGTTATCGGGCGCCTTTGGATCATACACGGCATCATGATACACCGCCGCCAAAAATAATTCATCGTCAAACTCTTTCAGTTTTTCCAATTGCACAATTACATCCAGTAAATGCTCCGTTGTGTGATAATAACGATGAGATTCGCGGTAACAATCTAAAACTTCGGTCGGAAATTTTAATTTGTTCAGTCTGGTCGAAATACTTTCTATGCTGCTCATTTTTTATCGTTTTTTGCCACGAAGACACAAAGACTCAAATTTACACAAAGTTTTTTGTGGCTCTTAGAGACTTGGTGACTTAGTGGCAACATTTTTAGCTAAATAATACAATGTACTGCAATTGGTTTCAGTTAAAATAATATTTGCCTGCTCTTTTATTTTTTCAGCGGTAACTTCTGCGTAATTATCAATTTCTTTATTGATCAGATCGGCATCGCCCAAAAGCTCTGATATAGCAAGGTTTGTAGCCTTTGTTAAAACATCCGTTTCGCTAAAAGTTAAAGTAGATTCAATTTTATTTTTACATTTTTGCAACTCGATCTCGCTTACTAATTCGGTTTTCATTTTTTCCAATTCCTGCAAAATGGCTTTTTCGGCCTCTTCCACCTTTACTCCATCCGAAATCTTTCCACTCACCACAAAAAGACCTTTGTCTAAATCGCCCATAACATAGGCGTTAATATCAGTGAACAATTGTTTGTCTTTTATCAACGATTTATACAAACGCGATGAATTTCCCCTGCTTAAAATATCCGAAAGTATATCCACCGTGTGATATTCCGGATCGCGCCGCGAACACATGTGGTAGGCTTTGTAAATGGCATTGGCGGGTACATCTTTTTCAACCGTTAATTTTCTTGCTTCGGTTTGCTTTGGCTCAACGGGTAAATTTCTTTTTAATTTTATTCCCGGTTCAATAGGTTCAAACCACTTTTGGGCCAATTTCTTAACGTTTTCGGTTTCAATATTTCCGGCAACCACCATAATGGCATTGCTTGGATTATAATGTTCTTTAAAAAACGATCTTACATCTTCCATTTTCGCCG
>JANYBY010000211.1 GCA_025360565.1 Bacteroidota bacterium | reverse complement strand
GTGGTTAGTGGTTAGTGGTTAGTGGTTATAAATAAATATTTATTACTGAGAAAAGAAAAATTAAATTATTAGAAACACAAAATAAATTGAAAAAATAATTGTAATTTTTTTGAAACAAACATCATTTCATCACCGAAACGTCATGTATAAAATAATCCGTTTCGCCCTGCCAAAAAAAGTTTTTAAATACTTGTTTGTAATGTAAAACCACTTTATGTCCCTGATCCGCTTCTAATTTATCATATACTTTTTTATCGGGAATTGAAAATTTAAAGATCGTTGCCGGCATAATGGTGCCATCGCCCTGACTAAAACCGCCCACATTCATTTCGCCTTCGTAGGTTTTAAAAATATATCCTTTTTTACTTACTTTGGTTAAAATACCCGAACGTGTTCCTTCACTGTAAGCAAGGCCGCAAATAAAATAATAAATGAACCAGATGGCAGCAGCGCTAAATAAAAAAATTAAAATAAATTTTTTGAATTTATTCTTTTTAGGTGCGGGTTGTGATGTTGTATTTTGAGCGTTATCCATTTTTAAGCAGCCGGCTCTTCCGATTTAGGACGCCACAT
Source organism: Bacteroidota bacterium (assembly GCA_025360565.1). Lineage (GTDB taxonomy): Bacteria > Bacteroidota > Bacteroidia > B-17B0 > Aurantibacillaceae > Aurantibacillus. The sequence goes on along the minus strand of JANYBY010000211.1, from coordinate 24,067 downwards.
AATTGCCACAATAATGGCAATGAAACCTATCAAACAAACAATTGGCGCCAAAGTAATGCGCTGAAAATTAAAAATTGCGGGATTAAACACATTCGGGTCATCGCTGCCCCCGCCTATCATCAATATATAACCTAAAAAGATCAACAGGATGCCTCCTATTAAAATATAATAATTCTTTTTTGTGAAAGTTGATTTCATAGATAGATAATTAGTTTTTAAACCTCTTAACAGGATTCAAATATAACAAAAATTAAACAGTAATATTGCCGTTTACTTAAGGCAAATCCGTTAATTTTTTGTAATATTGTTGCTTATCCATTTATATGGCAAAAGTAGCGTTAATTACAGGTGTAACAGGACAAGACGGGGCCTACCTGGCCGAATTATTATTGAGCAAAGGTTATATTGTGCACGGTATTAAACGCCGCAGCTCAATGTTCAATACCGATCGTATAGATCACTTGTACCAGGATATTCACGAAAAAAATGTAAATTTTATTTTGCATTACGGCGATCTTACCGACAGCACCAATTTAATACGCATTGTACAGGAAGTGCAGCCCGATGAAATTTATAATTTAGCGGCTCAATCGCACGTTAAAGTTAGTTTTGAAACACCTGAATATACTGCCAACTCTGATGCCTTAGGTACATTAAGAATTTTAGAGGCCATCCGAATTTTAAAACTGGAAAAGAAAACAAGGTTTTACCAGGCCTCAACTTCCGAGTTATATGGTTTAGTGCAGGAAATTCCTCAAAAAGAAACTACGCCCTTTTACCCGCGTAGTCCATACGGCGTGGCTAAACTTTACGGTTTCTGGATCACAAAAAATTACCGCGAAAGTTACGGCATGTATGCTTGCAACGGTATTTTATTTAATCACGAGAGCCCGTTAAGAGGCGAAACATTTGTTACCAGAAAAATTACCCGTGGCGTTGCCAAAATAAGTTTGGGCATGCAGGAAAAATTATTTTTAGGTAATGTTGATTCTGAAAGGGATTGGGGCCACGCGAAAGATTACGTGGAGGGCATGTGGCGCATGATGCAGCAGGATACAGCGGATGATTATGTTTTGGCAACCGGTATAAAAATTTCGGTGCGCGAATTTGTAAATATGGCTTTTGAAGAAGTTGGTATTAAATTAAAATGGGAAGGCAAGGATGAAAAAGAAAAAGCAATTAATACCGCGAACGGAAAAACCGTTGTTGAAATTGATCCCAAATATTATCGTCCTGCCGAAGTTGATTTGTTAGTGGGTGATGCCACAAAAGCAAAAGAAAAATTAGGATGGGTGCCAACCTACACCGTGCAGGCACTTTGTAAAGAAATGGTTTTGGCCGATGTTGAATTATTTAAGCGCGATAAATATTTGTTGGAAGGCGGGCATAAGGTGCTTAATCCCAAAGAGTAATTGTTGAATTGCCGATTTTTAGAATTTTAGAATTTACTTCGCGCCATTCTACAAATCTACAATTCAAAAAATCTAAAATTAATAAATGGAACCAAAGTCAAAGATATACATCGCAGGTCATCGCGGAATGGTTGGTTCGGCTATTTTACGCAACCTTCAAAAAAAAGGCTTCAGTAATTTTATTTTAAAAACTTCGGCCGAGCTCGATCTGCGCAATTCGCAAGCCGTTAGTAAATTTTTTGAGGCCGAAAAACCCGACTACGTTTTTTTAGCAGCCGCAAAAGTAGGCGGTATACAAGCAAACAATACTTACCGCGCCGAATTTTTGTACGATAATTTAATGATCCAGAATAATGTGATCCATTCGTCATATTTATCCAAAGTAAAAAAATTAATGTTCCTTGGTTCGAGTTGTATTTATCCAAAACTTGCGCCTCAGCCGCTGAAAGAAGAATATTTATTAAGCGGTTATTTAGAAGATACCAACGAGCCCTATGCTATTGCAAAAATTACCGGCATAAAAATGTGCGAAAATTATCGCCGCCAATACGGTTGTGATTTTATTAGCGTAATGCCAACCAATTTGTACGGGCCAAACGATAATTATAATTTAAATAATTCGCACGTTCTGCCGGCACTCATTCGTAAATTTCACGAAGCAAAAGAAAGTAATTTACCGTATGTTGAAATGTGGGGAACGGGTTCTCCGCTGCGCGAATTTTTGCACGCCGATGATATGGCAGATGCCTGCGTATTTTTAATGCAAAAATATAACGGTCAACAGCACGTAAACATTGGCTGCGGAACCGACCTCAGTATTAAAGACCTTGCATTACTCATTAAAAAAATTGTTGATTATAACGGCGAAATAAAACACGATCTTACTAAACCCGACGGAACGATGAGAAAATTAATGGATGTAAAATTTTTAAATAGTTTAGGTTGGAAATACAAGATTGAATTGGAAGATGGAATAAAAATGGTTTACGAAGATTTTAAGAAAAAACAAAACGTAAAGACTTTGTAAGATCGAAGGCAAGATGTTTTTGACGCAAGAGACAAGACTTAAATGAATAAATTTAAAAATAAAATACAATGCATCTTGCTTCTTATCGTCTTGCTTCTTGTTTCCCTGCCGACAAAAGCCCAATTCTATAACCTCCCGAACGAATATTTTTCGTCGCTGCTCACCGAAAAAAAACTGGCGACAAAAGATTCTTCCACGCACACTTCGGTTAAACCTTACATTCATTTTTTTTCAAGTAAATACGAAAATGTTTCCGACACGCATCGCATTTTTAAATACATAATGGATGATCCGGCTTTGGATATTGCGTTTTATAAACATGTGATAACCATTAAACCTCACGGCCAAAATTTTAAATTTACCCTCGACCCTATCTTTAATCTAGATATTGGTAACGAATATTACAATGGTTTAAAAAAACAAACCAATACCAACACTCGTGGTTTTATTGGAGCAGGATACATTGGCGATAAGGTTTATTTTGAAACCATGTTCGTTGAAAATCAAGCTGAGTTCCCTACTTATATTAGCGATAATGTGCAGGGCGCGCTGGTTGTGCCCGGCCAGGGCCGGTGGAAAACATTTAAAGTTACAGGTTACGATTACGCGTTCTCATCGGGTTTTGTATCGTATCAGCCAATTAAAAATTTAAATATTCAGTTTGGGCACGGTAAACAAAAAATAGGGCACGGGTACCGTTCGCTTTTGCTCAGCGATAACGCGCTGAATTATCCTTACGCCAGGTTTACGCATCAATGGTTCAAAGGCCGCGTGCAATACACAAATATTTACGCGGTATTAATGAATTTAGATTCGGCCAGTAAAAAACCGATCGCGAATGCCGAACGTTTGTATCAAAAAAAGGCGGCCTCTTTTCAATACTTAAGTATTAACATGACCAAATTTTTGAATATCGGTTTTTTTCAGGGAATGATCTGGCAAGCCGCAGATGACAGGAACAAACAGCATTTAGATTGGGAATATTTTAACCCCGTTATCTTTACCAACCTAACGCAATACGGATTAAATAATAAAAATAATATTTTAATTGGTGGCGATGTTAAATTAAAACTAACTAATAAAATAAATGTGTATGGCCAGGTAATGGCCGATGACCTGAGCAATACCAAAACACTCGGCAATGGGGTTGGCTATCAGGCGGGCTTAAATTGGTTTGATGTTTTTGGTATTAAAAAATTATTTTTTCAGGTTGAATACAACAATGTTAACGAGGGCAGTTATTACAGCCCGGTTACGGCCACGGCCAACCAAAGTTATTCGCATTACAACCAAACTTTGGCTTATTCGCCGGGTTACGGTAAAGAGTTACTGTTTATTGCAGATTACAAATACAAACGTTTTTTTGTAAACTTTAAGTACAATAATCAAATTGTACCAAAGAACGGCGATTATTATTACAGCGCCCAAATGCTTAACACCAAAGTAGGTTACTTGCTTAATCCTTCTTATAATTTAAATCTAAGTCTGGGTTATACCTACCGTAATCAAAATTTTCCTAATTTTAAGAGCTTAAACAATGAAACCAACTATATTTATTTAGCCCTTAGAACCAATTTATATAATTTTTATTACGATTTTTAGATGACAGTTTTAATACTTGTTTTTTTAACGGCATTTATTGTAGTGCTTTATTCAACTCCCGCTTTAATAAAAGTGGCGGTGTTAAAGCGCTTAATTGATTCGCCGAGCGAGGATCGTAAAATTCATAAGCGATCGGTGCCCACCATTGGAGGCATTATTATTTTTGCCGGCACTTTATTTTCGTATGCCTTATGGTACAATATTGAGGACGTACACTATTACGATAAGATCTATCAATCGGTAAAAGAATTTAAATTAATTGTGGCCACCAGTTTAATTTTATTTTTTGTTGGGGTAAAGGATGATATTATTGGTACTGCCCCTGTAAAAAAATTATTCGCGCACATTGTTGTGGCACTAATTTTAGTATTGATGGGCGATGTGCGCATTACCAGTTTGCATGGGATCTTTGGCGTGTACGATATTCCTTATTGGGGAAGCGTGTTCTTATCCATTTTCACGTATGTAGTAGTTGTAAACTCATTTAATTTAATTGATGGAGTTGATGGGCTGGCGGCAGGTGTAGGCTTTTTAAGCTGCTGCGCTTTTGGCGCCTGGTTTATTTCGGCAAACGAGTTCCCTTATGCCGCCTTATCTTTTTCGCTTGCCGGTTCGTTATTGGGCTTTTTGATTTTTAATTTTTCGCCGGCTAAAATATTTATGGGCGATTCGGGTTCGCTCGTTATTGGCATGTTTGTATGCGTACTTGCCATTAAAATGATCGAATATCCTATACAGGAATTAAATTCCTTTTGGATCCACATCAGTAAACCGGTATTTGCGGTTGCAGCTTTAATTTATCCGTTATTGGATACCTTGCGTGTATTTATTATCAGAGCTGTTAAAGGTCAATCGCCATTTCAGGCGGATAGAAATCACTTGCACCACAAATTAATTGAATGCAGATACAGCCATGTTAAAACTGTAATTATTATTTATATTTTTACCGTATGCACCATTGGCGCCTCGTTACTCTCTTTTTTTATTCAAAATGTAACGTTTGGCTTGTTAACCGTTTTATGTACCAGCGTACTTTTTTTACTCATCGTTATAAGCATTAACAAAAGAACTAAAAAAAGCAAGCGTGTAAAACCGATCGTAATTGAAACGGAAGTTGATGAGAATGAAAATACAAATGAGGAAATATAAATCTAAATGAGAACTATTATTTTAAGTTTTTTACTTGTTTTTGCTTTTGGCATTAAGGCCCAAAGCGGATGGGATCTGCAGCAGTGCATTAGTTACGCCGTGGCCCATAATATTGGTTTAAAACAAAGCGCTTTAAATAATGAAATAAATAAAAACAACAGCGCCCAAACCAAGGCAGGTGTTTTACCATCGTTAAATTTAGGGGCACAGCACACGTATAACAACGGACAAAAAATTGACCCTTACACCAATAAATTCGCGAGCAGTACTGTTTTGTCTGAAAATTTTTACGGGCAGGCCCAAATAACTTTATGGAGTGGCTTGTACCAGTATAACAATATTAAAGCCACCGAATATAATTATTTAAGCGGCGTTGAAAATTTAAAGCAATTGCAAAACGATCTCTCCTTAAACATTGCCAACGCGTATATTACCACTATTTTTTCGGAAGAACTTTTAAAGATCTCACAAAATCAAAGAGATATTAGTAAGGAACAGCTCGACCGAACACAAAAATTAGTTGAGGCGGGCTCCATTTCACAAAGTATTCAGTACGATATTTTAGCGCAATTAGCCAACGACGATGTAAATGTTACAACAGCGGATAATAATTACCAGCTCTCGATGCTTAATTTAAAACAGCTGATGAATTTTGACAGCGTTACAAATTTTACAATTGTAAAGCCAAGTATTGAAGTGGAATCTGAAAAATTATTGAACGATAACATTATGTTTATTTATGAAACAGCTTTAAAAAATCAGCCCGGTATAAAAAGCGGTTCGTACACTATTTTAAGTGCTACCAAAACATACGCCGCCACTAAAGGGCGCATAAGCCCTTCTTTAACAATGGCCGGTACTGTTGGTACAGGTTATTCGGGTTTGGCAAAAGATTTTATCGGTAATACTTCGGTTACACAAACCCTTATTACCGGAGTTGGGCCAATAACGTACAATCAGGACGTACCGGTTTTCGGCAATACAACCGGTTTTTCAAAACAGGTGAGTAATAATATAAATAAAAGTTTGGGTTTTACTTTATCTGTGCCGTTATTCAACGGCTTATCGACCACCACCAATATTAAGAACTCAAAAATTAATTTAATGAACGCGTACCTTTCGCAGGATCTTAAAAAACAAAATTTATATAAAACAATTGTGCAAGCCTACGCTAATGCAAAAGCGGCATTAAATAAATACAAAGCAACCCGGGCAAGTGTTGAAGCCGCCAATATATCTTTTAAATACGCGCAACAAAAATTTGACGCCGGCGTAATAAACGCTTTTGATTTTAGCACTGCAAAAAACAGGGTGTTTGCCGCCGAAAGTAATTTATTGCAAAGTAAATATGATTATATTTTTAAATTAAAAGTGTTAGATTATTATCAGGGCATTCCGCTTAGTTTGTGATTTTTAACGCTGCTCTGCTAACAGGTATCCGGAATTTTTTTGTTCGCGTCTATTATATCTCCTAAATGTTTCATTAAAAACGAATACCGTTTAAAATAATGTTAATGGTAGCTTTTCGGCCAGCAAACACACCCAAAGCCCTCGCAAATACAATTAGGAAAAGAAAAGTAATTTGAAAAGCAACTACTTAGATTGGCAAGCAAATGTTGTAACCGGCACACCGGTTTTTTCAATAGCGGCAAAACCCCCGGCAACATCAATTAATTTTTGGTGCCCTTTTGCTTTTAATATTGAAGCCGCGATCATGCTGCGGTAACCACCGGCGCAATGCACATAATATTCTTTCGATCTGTCTATCGTATCTTCCCAATCTTTTATAAAATCAAGTGGGTTGCTATTTACTTCTTTTAAATGAATGGCTTCATATTCGCCGGGTTTGCGCACATCCAAAATATTTATTTTTGAAACTTTTAATTTATCCGCGAATTCGGTGGCGGAAATAGAAGTTATCTTCGCGATTTCTTTTCCGGCATTTTTCCACACATCAAATCCTCCTGTTAAATAGCCAATACAATTGTCGTACCCTACCCTGCTTAAACGCATAATAGTTTCTTCTTCTCTGCCAACGGGCGCCACAATTAATACAGGTGTGCTAAGGTCTTCGATCACTGTGCCAACCCAGGGCGCAAATTGCCCGTCTAATCCAATGAATAAAGAATTTGGAACATGTCCTTGAGAAAACTCCTCAGGTTTTCTCACATCAAGAACCAAGGCTTTCTTATTTTTTAAAATTTCATCAAATTTTGCAACATCTAAGCCCACTGAACCATGTTTTATAACTTCGTTGTAATTTTTATAACCGCTTTTATTAAGCATCGCGTTCTTAGAAAAATATTGAGGGGCCGGTAAAATTCCGGTGGTTAATTCTTTTATAAATTGGGCTTTGGTAATATTTTGTAAAGCGTAATTTACTTTTTTTTGGTTGCCCAAAGTATCAAAGGTTTCTTTGCTCATATTCTTACCACAGGCAGAACCTGCTCCGTGAGCGGGATACACAATTACATCATCGGGTAAGGTCATAATTTTATTTCGCAGCGAATCGTAAAGCATTCCGGCAAGGTCTTCAACCGTTAACGAAGATTTTATTGCAAGATCGGGACGGCCCACATCACCAATAAATAAAGTATCGCCGGTAAAAATGCAATTCGGTTTTTTATTCTCGTCCAATAATAAAAAGGTGCTCGACTCTAGAGTATGACCAGGTGTATGTAAAACTTTTAGCGTTAAATCGCCAATTTTAAATTCTTCACTGTCTTTTGCAACATAACTTTCGTAATTTGTTTTAGCTTCGGGACCAAAAATTATTTTAGCGCCGGTAGCTTTTGCAAGGTCAACATGTCCGCTTACAAAGTCGGCATGAAAATGCGTTTCAAAAATGTACTTTAATTTATCTCCGTTTTGCTTTAACAGATCTAAATATGGCTGTGTTTCGCGCAACGGATCAATAATAGCCGCTTCGCCATTATGCGCAATATAATAGGCCCCTTGTGCCAGGCAATTTGTATAAAGTTGCTTTACGTTCATTGACTAAAGTTACTAAGTAATTTTATTATTTAATAGAAAAAAATGAAGGTATTATTGAATTCTTTAGTTAATTTTATCCTTAGTCTACGAATTACGAATCAATACAAATGTACGAATCTGACTGCCAATATGCACCCGTATTGGTACAAATCAATAGGTACAATTTGATGAAACCACACAGATTTGTATATTCGTACAAAATTCGTATTTCGTAGATATCAAATTCGTATTAGATTCATAATTCGTAACAATATGTCAAACACAAAAATAGAATCATCAAAAGCCCCCGAGCCTGTAGGCTTGTATCCACACGCGCGTAAAGTGGGTAATTTTTTATTTTTAAGCGGGGTTGGTCCGCGCGAAAGAGGCAGCAAAAAAATTCCCGGTGTTGAGCTGGATGAGAACGGACAAATTATAAGTTACGATATAGAAGCGCAATGCCACAGCGTGTTCAGAAATATAAAATATATTTTAGAAGACTCGGGCAGTAGTTGGGATAAAATTGTGGATGTGACCGTTTTTTTAACCAACATGAAAGACGATTTTCCAAAATACAATAAAATTTGGGCCGAGTATTTTAAAGAAAACCCTCCTTGCCGAACTACCATTGAAATAAATAAATTACCAACACCAATTGCCATTGAATTAAAAGTGATGGCGGTGGTGGATTGAAGGTACATCTTTCTGTCTGTTATGAAAAAGATCTGGATCCTGTTTACACTTTTCTTATTTAACGCTACTATTTCATTGGCGCAATACGCGCACCAGTTAGACTCATTGAGCAAGGCTTACAGTAGTGAAAAAGACGATCTAAAAAAAATAAAAGGGCTTTTATCGTGGAGTGATATTCTGGTTCGGCAAAACGCAGATTCAAGTTTAACGCTTGGTAAACTTGCTTTAGATATTTGCGAAAGTAAACTGAAACAACCCGAAAAGTTTTCAAATGATGAATTAAGAAATTATACCTTGGCGCACGCCAACACCTATAACCTCTTAGGTTTTGTGACCTTTACCCAAGGCAAAGTAAAACAAGCTTTAGATTATTTTTTGGCGGCATTAAAGATCCACGAAAGCGTAAAAAATAATCCGATCGGTGTTTCCGAATGTTACGGCAATTTAGCCGCCGCATATTCTACGTTGGATAACTTTAAGAATGCTATCATGTATCATGAAAAGGCCATCGCCATGCAGTTGAAGTACGGTTACAAAAAAGATGCCGCTCTAAGTTTTAACAACATAGGCATGCTACATTACGGAAAAAAAGATGATGCCAAAGCCCAATATTATTTTTTAAAAAGTTTAAAATTGCGCGAAGAATTAAAGGATACGCATGGACTTGCTTTGTCATATTGTAGTCTTGGGATGATATTAAGTGGCAGAAAAAAATATGACAGTGCGTTTAAATTTTTTGATGTAGCCGTTAAATATTATATTAAACTGCACGACTTGGAAGGGGAAGGTAATATTTACATGCGTGTAGGAAAAAGCTACTTTGCGATGGGCAATATGGCAAAGGCCACGGAGTTTGCATTAAAAAGTTATAGTATTGCCAAGATCCAAAAATTTCCGCGACAAACCTCAAACGCTTGCAGTATATTGTACCAGATCTATAAAAAAACCGGGCAGGCAGGCAAAGCGTTGACGATGTACGAAGAGTTTGTAGCCATGAACGACAGCATTAACAACCGCGAATTAAAGAACCTGGCCATACAACAACAATTAAAGTTTGAATTTGAAAAAAAAGCGACTGCCGATAGTCTAAAAAATAATCAAGAAAAAAAACTCGCACAGGTAGATCATGAGAACGAGATCACGCGACAAAAAAATATTACCTACTCCGGTATCGCGGGTTTTGCGCTCATGCTGATCATCGCCATCATCTCGCTGAACGCATACAGGCAAAAACAAAAAGCCAATAAATTAATTGAACTACAAAAACAATTGGTAGAAGAAAAACAAAAAGAGATCATTGATTCCATTAACTATGCTAAACGAATTCAAACAGCCATTTTAGCGCGGGAAGAAGATATTAAAAAACAATTTCCTGAAAGCTTTTTGTTTTATCGGCCTAAAGATATAGTGGCCGGCGATTTTTATTTTTTTGAAACTACAGCCTCACACATCTTTTACGCCGCTGCCGATTGTACTGGCCATGGCGTACCGGGGGCGCTGGTAAGTGTAGTTTGCTCCAACGCGCTTTCACGCTGCGTGAAAGAATTTAAGTTAACCGATGTCGGTAACATTTTAGACAAAGCCAGAGAATTGGTGATAGAGAATTTTAAAAAAAGTGGTCAGGAAGTAAAGGATGGTATGGATATTTCCCTGCTTGTAAAAGATCTTCGCACCAACATTTATACATGGGCCGGCGCCAACAACTCGCTTTGGATTGTGAAAGGAAAAAATAGCGATGTTCCGTTGATAGAAATAAAACCGGATAAACAACCCATTGGACTGATAGAAAATCAAAAACCATTTACCACGCATTTACTTGAAGTTGAAAAAGGAGATACTGTTCTCTTATTTACAGATGGGTTGGCGGATCAGTTTGGCGGGCCAAAAGGAAAAAAATTTAAATACAAGCAACTCAGCGCATTTTTTGTGAACCAAAGAGCCAAAACTTTAAACGAACAAAAGGCCCATCTTGATAAAGTATTTAACGATTGGAAAGGGCAATTGGAACAGGTAGATGACGTTTGTGTAATTGCAGTACGTGTTTAAAACCTTTTTTCAAGTTAACTTTGCCAATGTTGTATAAATCTTAAAAAAACAAAAATTTCACTTCTGCGGTTCTTCTTACAACGTTAAATTTTGTAGCTTAGACTTGAAAAATATTTTCTACAAAAAATCCATATTTAATTGCCTTGTATTTTTTTCTGAGTTTTTTAGCGAGTGGTATTCCCTTTCACTTCCCTTCAAAAATAAACACCAATAAAGTAACTTCTCCACCTAAAAAAAGCGCCGAAGCAATCATTATCGACCTTCAGCCTTACAGCGATCTTCCAAAAAAATATGTGGATTCAGTTTTTAAAAAACTTTCGGTCATCTATCCCAACATACAATTAAAAAAAACCCTCCCCTTACCTCAACGTGCTTTTTATAAACCACGCAACCGTTACCGCGCCGATTCGCTGATAAATATTTTACGCGGTCAAACACCGCAGAGCCACGTTACTATTGGCATGACGAGTAAGGACATTAGCGCCGAAAAAGATGCAATAAAAGATTACGGCATTATGGGTTTAGGATTTCAACCCGGCAGTTCATGCGTGGTTTCTTATTTTCGTTTATCAAAAAAAAGAGATGTGTTTGAACAGTTTTTTAAACTAAGCATTCACGAACTTGGCCATACACAAGGCCTGCCGCACTGCCCCGTTAAAACTTGTTTTATGCGCGATGCCGAAGGCAAAAATAATACGAACCAAGAAAAAGAATTTTGTCCAAAATGTAAAGCGCATTTGGAGAGTAAGGGGTGGCGGTTTTAATCGGCAAACCTTGGTAACGTTTGGAACTTAGGTAACATAGAATTAATGAGACCTCAACTCGGCTCGACTGACACCGTGCCGTTATTGCGAGCCTCTCTCAATCATTTTTTCTTGGCAATATGGCGATCTTATTGGCAAACTTTAGAAGAAATTGCGTCGTCGTTCCTCCTCGAATTGTCGAACCACTTCAACAAATTGCCACTCGATCTGATACCTTATTTTGCCATGTTTAAAAAAAAATTGACAAAAAAAAAGCGTTCCTTTTACAGAACACTTTTTAAAATTCATTTTTTTAGTATTATGAGTTAACCAAAAGTTTAAACCCTTTACCATGAATATTAATGATCTCTACTTTCGAATCATCTTTTAAATACTTACGCAGCTTTGCTATGTAAACATCCATACTTCGACCGTTAAAATAATTATCGTCGTGCCAAATAGATTTAAGTGCAAAGTTCCTATCCAACACATCGTTTTTATGTACGCATAATAAACGCAGTAGCTGACTTTCTTTTGTAGTTAATTTTTGTTCGCTGCCATGGTTTTGAAGTACTTGTTTTTCGGAATTAAATTGGTAAGAACCAATTTTAAAATTTACCTCATCACTTTCGGTTGAACGTACTTTATTGGTACGGCGTAAAACAGCCGTAATGCGCGCCAACAATTCTTCCATACTAAACGGCTTTGTTATATAATCATCTCCGCCGGCATTAAATCCTTCAATGGTATCTTCCTTCATGCTCTTGGCGGTTAAAAATATAATGGGCACATTTTTATCAACCATTCGTATTTCTTTGGCAAGGGCTAATCCGTCCTTAACAGGCATCATCACATCCAACAAAAGCAGATCAAATGTTCCTTTAAAAAACATGTCGCCACCTTTTTTTCCGTCTGTTGCCAATTTTGCTTCAAAACCTTTTGCTTCTAAATATTCTAATAAAAGAGGGCCAAGGCTATCGTCGTCTTCTACTAACAGTATTCTCGTTTTAACAGTTTCCATGATTTTTAATTGTTAAATTATTATTTAAACCGTAAATAGGCAATAACAGTTCTATTCCAAAGCAACATTTACTGCGGTATTTGAAAATGCTCAGATTTGCGGGCTTCAAAATATTTAAAAATATTCTTACAGTCCTCAATCTTGCGCTTTTCAAATCCCTTGCAACTCTTGCTTTTCATAACGAACTCTACTGCCTATTTACGGTTAAAGGTAATCCATTACCATGCCAATTTTAACATCTTTAACATTTATTGTCAAATGGCAAGTGCAGTTTAAAGGTACTGCCCTTACCCACTTCACTATCTACCGCAATGGTACCGTTGTGCTTCAAAATAACCGCTAAAACGTACGACAGGCCTAAGCCAAAGCCTTTTACATTATGCACATTTCCGGTTGGTACACGGTAAAATTTATCAAAGATCTTGCGTTGGTTTTCTTTGCTTATGCCAATTCCGTTATCCTTTATCTCTATCATTATGCCTTCGGGGGTATTGTAGGTGCTAATGCCAATTTGGGGCACTTCGCGGCTGTATTTTATAGCGTTATCAATTAAATTAAAAACAATGTTTGTGAGGTGCACTTTATCGGCATACAAAATAAATTTTTGCGCATTTAAATGCGTGTTAATTTGCCCCTTGCGTTGATCGATCAATAATTGCGTGTTGCTGATGGCGGTATTTATTATTTCATGCACATCCAGTTCAGTCAATTTCAATTTAAACTCTCCCTTATCTAAAATAGAGGTTTGCAAAATACTTTCAACCAGCACACTTAAACGTTTGTTCTCATCGCGGATCATTTTTAAAAAACGTTTTTGTTTATCGGGTGTTTGCGCAATACTTGAATCGCTTAACATTTCGCTTGCCAATGAAATGGTGCTGATGGGCGTTTTAAACTCATGCGTCATATTACTGATAAAATCGTTTTTAATAACCGATAATTTTTTTTGCTTGAGATTACTTGCCATGATATAATAAAATGAAAAAATAAGAATAACTATTACCACACCCGACATCATTAACAACACCCACATACTACGAAAAATAGCACTTTCCTGATCTAAAAAACGCACTACCAAATATTGAGGATCCACAAAACGATTGCTGGGCGAAAGGCTTACTTTATAAATTCCAAGCGAATCGGCCTCGGCCTCGGCCTCAATTAAATTGCTGTGATGCGAACTGCCCGGATATAAAGAGGTAATTATGTATTTGTATTTTGCTTTTATATTTTGTTTTTTTAATTCAATTTTTAAAATAGAATCGAGCAAAACCGTATCGGCTTTTTGTTTGTAGTTTTGATACAGGTTTTGTTCAAAACTCTCGTCAAAAATATCATTTCCGCCAAAAGTGTTTTTCGGAAACAGATCGTTGCTGCCGGCTTGTAATTTTGCCGGTTCATTTTTATGAAACAAAAATTTATCAATAGGATTGGAGCCTATAGAATCGCCGGGAATATTTTTTTGCGTAAATCGGCTTGAGTGTCTTCCATTGCTATCGGTATCCATGGTTTCGAAGATCTTATAAAAATATCCGGGATTTTTTCCGTTGAATGAAACGCCAAGTTGTTTAATCCCTTGAATTCTGATCCTTGTTTTTTTGTAAGAAATGGTTGTGTCGAATCTTTCGAGTCTTGTTGAGGTATTGTTTAAAGCTATTTTTACATTTTGTTCAAAGCGTTCCTCATTAGCTCTAAAATCGCCCTTTATTAAATAAATTTGAATAAAGATCAACGCCAATAAGGCAATTGAAAAGGCAATAGATATAATGGGCAGAATGCGCTTATTCATTAAGGAAGTAAAGTTAAGTTTAATACTATAATATATGCCTGCATAAATGTAAAAAAACCCTAATAATGAGTATTAATTGAATAGCTCCGCAGCTCTGCAGTTGGGTATTTTGCCACGAATTACACAAATTAACACAAATCCGGGTTTACAAAAATTACTCCAATCTATGTAAACCTATTTCAATTAGTAAACATAGATTAGTGGGATCAAAACACCTGATTGGAGAAAATTGGTGGAATTAGTGGCAAAAATCGAGCGCAGCCTCGCAGCAAAGCTGTAAGAATCTCTCTTTCAATTAAACCAAATTCAAGTATTTTCCAATTATAATAAATTTTTAATTAATTTCAATCATCCAAATACCGGTATTTATCTGATGAATAAAAACACCGATACCATTACAAAATTAAAAGCTGAATTAATTAAGCTGAAACTTGAGAACAAAAAACTCAGGTTACTCAAAACTGATACCGATGCGGGACCTACTGTAAAAGTGCCCAAAGAGATACAGCCTATTTTTGACAAAGCTCAAAAAACCGTTGGCAAATATTTTGAATCGCTGCGCATAACACCTTCGAAAGGAACCATTGAAATAAACGGCGAGCGTTATATATTGGTGCGGGCATCTGCTTTATCGCTCGAATTTTTAAATTCTATTTCGCATTATTACAGTGATAGAGGAAATGAGGAAGCTTTAAGCATTGGGAAAAATATTTTATTTGATCTGGCGCATATGCTAGGGATCGAAGACGCGCGAAATTTTCACAAAAAAATGGGTTTAAAAGATCCTATCAGCAAATTATCGGCCGGCCCTGTACATTTTGCCCACTCGGGCTGGGCTTTTGTAGATATTTTAAAAGGGAGCAGGCCGAGCGCCGATGACAATTTTTTTATTAAATACAACCATCCTTATTCCTTTGAAGCGGATAGTTGGCTGAAAGCCGGAAAAAAATCGAAGACCCCTGTATGTGTAATGAATTCGGGCTATTCGAGCGGCTGGTGCGAAGCCAGTTTTGGCCTTACATTAACCGCCGTTGAAATTACTTGTAGGGCAAAGGGCGATAAACATTGTACGTTTATTATGGCACCGCCTCATAAAATTGATCAATATCTTGGCAAGGGCAAAAAAAATCTTTTAAAATCAATGGTAACCGTTCCCGCGTTTTTGGAAAGAAAAAAAATTGAAGAAAAAACAAAATCTTCGTTAATGGAAAAAGAAGTTTTGTTAAAAGAGATCCACCATCGGGTTAAAAATAATTTACAAATTATTTCGAGCCTATTAAATTTGCAAGCCGATAAGATAGAGGATGAAGCGGCAAAAGAAAAATACATTGAAAGTATTGGCAGAATAAAATCAATGGCCATTATTCACGAACTACTTTACAAATCAAAAAACCTCTCCACCATAAAAATAAAAGATTATTTAACCGAATTGGTCAACTACATTTCGCAAACCTATAATATTGCAAACAACATTAAAATAAATTTAAACGTAAATGTTATAAACGAATTTATTGATATAAGCAGAGCCATTCCGTGCGGCATTATTATTAACGAATTGCTTTCAAATGCGTTTAAATACGCATTTCCCGGAAATAAAAAAGGCGAGGTCACCGTGGAGTTTGGTAATTTGGAAGTCAAAAACGAATATCATTTAAACGTTTCGGATAATGGGATCGGTTTATCTAAAAAAATAAATCGCGCCGACCCCGAAACATTGGGCTTACAACTAATTTATTCATTGGTTGAACAGTTGGATGGGAAAATAAATGTAACATCAAAAGCCGGCACTTCTTTTTCAATAAATTTTCCGGCTGCTAAGCCTTAAATAAATTCCCCTTTTTTAAAATAATCTATCATAGAATCAATGATCAGTTTATTTTGTTGTTTGGCATCAAGATAAGGTAAATTTTCTTTTAATTCCCAATGCGGCCAGCCCTCTTCGTCTTTTCCTTTGTATTCGTAAAAACCAAAAGGTTCAAGCAAGGTACAAATAGCAACGTGCATTACCTCCAGTTTTTGATCTTTTTTATATTTTTGAAATGGCTTACCCAATTCGTTTAAACCGATCATGAACAACATGGTATCGTAATCCATATTGCCGCCAAAACGCTCGTTCAATGTTTTTTGAAGTATCTCCCAATCACTTGCCATTTACTAGTTTTGGTCTACTTTTTTAATTTCTTCATTTCGAAAATGTATAAACTCAAGCACATCTTCTTTACCGGTTTTTTTTTCGGCCGAACTTATAAAACTGTTTGGCAATTCGTCCCAATGCTGATGCAGATCTTTTTCAAGGTTCTTAATATTTCTTGCCAATTCTGCTTTTGAGTTTTTATCGGCTTTAGTATATATAATGGCAAAGGGAATATTTTTTGAACTGCACCATTGCATAAACTCCAGATCTATTTGCTGTAAAGGTAAACGGCTATCGATCAAAACAAAAAGGCAGGCCAAATTTTCGCGCTTTAAACAATAATCGCTTATGATCACTTCAAATTTATCGCGCTTACTTTTACTGGTTTTGGCAAAGCCGTATCCCGGCAGATCAACCAAATGCCAATTATCATTAATAATAAAATAATTTATGAGTTGTGTTTTTCCGGGGGTAGACGATGTTTTGGCCAACTTATTATTGCCGCATAACATATTTATGAGCGATGATTTGCCAACGTTGCTTCGGCCAATAAAAGCATATTCGGGTAATGTTGAGCGCGGACAATCCTGCAACCGTGCGGCGCTTTGTTTAAATATTGCTTTTTTTATTATCATGCTTTTTTGCCACCAATTACACGAATTATCACTAATTATTATGAAATCTGTTTGCTTATCAGTTTGGAGAAAATTTCACAAATCTAGTTGTTGATTAGTGTTTGCGTTTCTTTTTTAAATATAGTTTTGTGTTAATTCATGTAACTCGTTGCTCATTTATTTCCCGGTAGTAGTCCTTTATCCGCAAGGTAAGTATTAATGTGTCGCGCTTTTTTAGTTTCATAAATATCGCTTATGGTTACCAGTATTCCGGTTTCTTCAACTCCTCCAAAAGTGGGATTAATAGCGGTGCCAAAACTTTTCATGGTGGCGCTTAAATTACTATACGCGTTTACTAATGGCGGAATGTTTTCGCCAAACCCACGCACTACTTTATTTAATACCGCATGTCCCTCTTTATAGGTTAGGTTTTTTATTTCATTTAAAAATGCGGTTACATCCGTTTTAATGGTTATGCCGTGAATAGGTGTTACCAAATTATCTTTATCGGGAAAATAAAATTTTAAAAAACTTAAAATATGATCGCGCGCACTTATATTAAAATCGGTATACATTGTTACTTTGCCGTAAAAATGTTTTTGCGAGGGGTTATCCACCACAATTGCCCCAAGGCCATCCCATAAATTATCAAGGCTAAATAATCCTTTTCTGAATTGTTCGCTTGGCTGATACATTGGCTGAATAAAAGAGCGGCCCAACTCAATGGTATAAGGTAAAAACTCGTTATAAAATTTATCGCTGAAATTAAATAATTCGGTAGTTGCCAAAAGCACCTTACCGTTCTCGTACTCGGCATCTTTGCATAAAATAAAACGGTAAGCCCCCACAATTTCTTCATCTATGGGGTTCCACACCAAAAGTTGTTGGTAGGGATGAAGGCTGGTATCAAACTCATCAATATCAATTTCTTTACCCGTTCCGCCACCTGCATGCCTAAAAGTAATCTCGCGCAAACGGCCTATTTCGCGTATGGTATTGGGCGAGTTATGATAATTTATAATGTAAATGTGATTGTTGCCGTTATTGGTTTTTCTTATAAAACGCTCTTTGTTAAGCTCTTCCAAAAGGGCTTGCCTGCTTACTCTTTCAATTATGTTTTGCATAAGCATATGCGTAAATATACGGTTTAAATTTGAGCTGAATTTTATGAAACAGTGTCGATTTAAATTCTAAATTTTTAAAAAATAATTTTTGTACCTTTAACCATAAGTAAACAATTGAGTTTTTAGATATAGGTGTGTACCCCTTGTTTAAATGCTTGTTTACCGTAAATTTTATGTTAGCTATATTAAATTTCAGAATATTTTATTTGGCGCTTCTGTTTGGTTTTACACATTCCACATATTCCCAATCAGGTCATACCATAACCGCCGGTGCCAGTAACGAAGAGTGCACTAAAGGTGCTGCAGCCGTTAATATTGAGGGGCTTCTACCGGGCGATGCCTTAACCATTACCTGGAGTACCGGGCAAACAGGGGTTTTTAGCATTGATAATTTGGAAGCCGGAAGCTATTATGTTTACGTTAAATTAAATTCGACCGATACAACTATAAATTTAAAAGTTACAAAAGAACCCTGTAAAGTAACCGTGTTTAACCACTTTACCCCAAACGATGATGGTTACAACGATCATTGGCAAATTGGAAATTGGGAATTCTATCCCAAATTTGAATTATTTGTTTTTAATAAATGGGGGCAACAAGTGCATAAACAAAAAGGCACCTATACGCCGTGGGACGGTACCTGGAACGGGATACATGTGCCCGACGGCACCTATTATTATGTTTTTTATTACGAAGGCAGCCATAAAAATCATTTAGTGAAAGGAGATGTAGCTATTTTAAGATGAGGGCCCATTTAAAATACTTATTTATATTTTTATTGGCGGGTTCTTTAAACGCTCAACAATTGCCGCAATACACGCAGTTTATTTTTAATAAAATTGGTTACAATCCGGCGGCATCGGGCGCAGCGGTGAGTGTGCCGTACGAAGTTGTTTTTGGTGCAAGAACACAATGGCTTGGCGTATCTAACAACCCCAAATCTATTTTTCTTTCGTTTAATTATAATTTTGTGCCGCCACGCAGTTATCACGATTGGCATAATGTTGGCGTTTATTTTGGGCAGGATCAAAATGGTGTTTTTGTACATAACGATCTTTGGCTTTCATACTCCTATCATTTATTCGTGAGCCGAAAAATGGTTTTGTCGTTTGGCGTATTTGCCGGAATGAAACAATACCGTTTAACCCTTAATAATTTAGATAAGAACGACCCGGCTGTTGCAAAAAGCGCATCATCCATTATTACTATTCCCGATGTTATTCCGGGTGTACGTTTATCCAACAAAAAATTTTTTGCCGATCTTAGTTTGTTTCAACTCACCATTTTTAAACAGAAGGGAATTGGCGGACAAATAGGAAGTCCCTCGCCCCTTGTTCCCCACTACAACATTAGCGTAGGAAAAAAAATAGAACTAAACGATTACAATAATTTAACCGTAGCTGTTAACATGCGCAGTTCGGTTATTACACTGCCATCTATAGAACTTAATATAATGGATTATTATAACAAACGCGTAGCCTTTGGGGTAACTTTAAGAGGGCGTAATTTTGTTTGCGGCATTATTCAATTCAGATTGCTGAGAAACCTTAACGTTGGCTTGGCTTACGATTTTTCTATCAATAAAATGATGCGGGCCGCGCCAAGTACCGGCGAAATTATGATCAGCGTTTCGCCTATTTTTGGCGGCGATATGACTGAGAAACAAGGCAAACGCGTGGTGGATGAATGCACCTTTTAACACAGGGTAACAGTGGCACAAAGACACTGAGAAAAGTGAAAACAGCTCGGGGGAAAAACAAAAAAACTCCGTGACTTAGCGACTCTTTGCCTCTGTATTAAAAATACCGCATGCACAAGCTAATACCAATTCTCCTCCATTTCCCTCCACTTAAAAACTAAATACAGCCACTTTTAAGAGAGTAGTTTTAGTTTAGGTGCCTTGCCCGTAATTTTACATCAGGAAACAATTTAAAATCGGAAATCATGAGTTACTTAATGAACAACCAGCAAAAAATTAACGAGGTTATTTTTGCTAACAGAAATAAAAGTTACGGTGCCTACGCTATCCGTTCAGCGTACGGAAACACTGTTGTAAAATCCCTTTCAATTATGTTGTTTGGATTTGGCGTTTTAATGTCGGTTGCATTTTATTTAAGTAATAGAAATAATATGCCCGATGCCAAAAATAACTGCGGACTTACAACCGCAAACGACTCAGATATTGTTGTGTTCGTTGATATAAAACAACCCGAAGTGCCAACTCAGCCCCATCCGCCAACAACCAAAAGTTCGGCCTCACAACAAATATCAACGGTAATTTCTGAAACAGAAAGCGCTGTTACCAATACCGTTTTACCCGATAACACGGGCGTTGGCAGCGGAACCACTACCGATGGTCCACCATCAACAGGCACAACCACTGTTGGCCCGCCAAACACGACCTCTATTTCCACTCCATCAACCGATGTTGTTGTTTATGTTGCCGATTCAAATCCTGAATACGAAGGCGGTTTACGGGCATTGTACGCGTTCTTAGCTTCAAAATTAAAATACCCCGAAGATGCCGCCGCTGCCGGAAAAGAAGGAACCGTGTATGTAAAATTTATAGTTGACCAAAGCGGTAAAGTAGGTAATTTAAGTTTACTCAATAATTTAGGATTTGGTTTAGATCAGGAAGCGTTAAGAGTTGTAGGCATGATTCCCAATTTTAAAACCCCGGGTATGATGGGCGGTAAACCGGTAAGAGTTTATTTTCAATTGCCCATTAAATTTAAAATGGATTAGTTCTGCAGAAGCACAGAGGGCGAGGCTAGCGCAGAGGTTATTTTGCAGAATTTTTTCTCTGTGCTCTCAAACTCTGTGTCTCTGTGGTGAACTCTTCTGATAAACTAACCTCGGAGAAACGGAGAATATAGAGTTTCACGGAGAAGAATTTTGCATTTGGTAAATAATAAATTTAAAAGAGTTTGTAAATAAACTCCGTGTTTCTCCATACTCTCTTTGTCTCCGTAGTTTCTTAAAGAGGTTTAACCCAACAATTGTTTTACCAAAACCGAAACCAATTTATTATCGGCTTTACCGGCAAGTGCTTTTGATGCCGCACCCATTACCTTACCTAAATCGCCGGGACCACTTGCGCCTACCGAAGCAATAATTTTTGTGAGTTCCGCTTTTATTTCATCTTCACTCATTTGTTTGGGTAAATATTCTTCCATTACTTTTGCTTGGAACAACTCAACTTCTTCAAGATCGGGACGGTTTTGTGTTTTATAAATGTCAGCGCTCTCTTTGCGCTTTTTTACTTCCTTTTGAATGCCTTTGTTTGCGCTATCTTCCGTCAATCCCTCAGGAGACGTTTTTAAGAGCAGTATAACAGACTTAATGGCCCTTAATGCCTCTAATTTTTTTGCATCTTTAGCCAACATTGCTGTTTTAATATCAGCATTTATTTTTTCTTCTATATTCATTTTAATTTTGGTTTAATAAAAAAGCCACTCCGTTAAGAGTGGCTTAAAATTATAAAATTTATCTGAACTATTAATGCGTAACAGTTAATTTACCTGTTTTTAAAGCCGCCTTATTGGCATCTAATAATTTGTAAATATAAATACCATTGCTATAACCGCTTACGTTTAAATTTAATTTACCATTGGTTAAAATAGCGCTTTCTATCAGTTTACCGTTAATGTCATGAACAGATACTGATGCCGCGTTATTGTTTTCAGTTACAAAATTTACAATTGAACCGGAAGGATTAGGATAAACATTTAAAGCAACTTCTTCTTTAGCATTTTCTTTTACGCCAACCGATTGGTAACTCTTTTGAACAGTAGCAATAGATTGTGATGAGGCACTTGCTACCGGAGGAGCATTTACAAAATTGGTAAGATGCGATAAAATAGGAAACTTAGAATCAGCCAAAGAATAATAGTCGTATGTTTTTTGAGTGATAGTACCATTTGATACACCAACCCCCGGGATCGAGAAAATTAATGTTTGAGAAGTAACAACACGAATTACTGAGCTGAATGTTTTTGACGGTAAAACCAATGTTCCTGTTGCATCAGCAGTTGAATTGCATGTGCCGGTAAAAGTACCGGGCTGACCTAAAGCTGAAAGGGTTCCTCCGGTTGTGCTGGTTGTGGATGTACCCATACTGGTTGGATAAGCCATAGCAACTGCAGGAGTTGTATAATTAACCGTACCGGAAATTCCGTTCAAATTTAAATAACCCCCAAAATTTTTAAGTTCGGTCGGAGAATCTTTATAATATTGAATGTTCGATCCTGAAGCCGCGTTTGAAGTAGTAGCAAGCGTATAAGCGGGGTTCGCGTTCGTTGTAACCGAATAATTACTAACTATACTGCTATGTGTAACCAAAGCATAATTCCAGGTTACACCTGCGCCTGATATTGCACTTGGTACGAATGAAGAGTCTACCTGATAAGTACCGTATCTGTCGCCATTGGTTGGCGCATGATTGCCTTGATTAATTGTTTGAGCATTTAAGCTTAAACCAAAAACAATTGATAAAGCCGAAAAGTAAAGTTTTTTCATGATGTTGATTTTTAAATTTTAACAAAGATATAAAAATTTTAAATAAGATTTTTACCAAAATTAGCTTATTATTTCCCCATTAATTTCAGCACTTTTTCAATATCGGCGGGGGTATCCACGCAATGTGAGTCAAAAGTGGTTTCAACGCACTTAATTTTAAATTGATTTTGTAACCAGCGCAATTGCTCTAAAGATTCGGCCTTTTCGAGTTCAGAAGGAGGTAGTTTTGTGATCTTTTCCAGAATATCAACACGGTAAGCATACATACCTACATGCCTGTAATAGTTAAAATGCAAATGCCATTGGCTTTCGGGTTTATTTTTTATAAAGGGGATAACGCTACGGCTAAAATATAAAGCATCGTTGTTTGAGTTTAAAACAATTTTAACTTCTCCCTCATCAAACAACACCTCATGGCTGTTGCATTTTATCATTTGCGTAATAATTTCAGTATTACCTTTACATTCGCCGGCCAAAGAATTAATTTGTTCAGGATCCAAAAAAGGCTCATCGCCCTGTACGTTAATTACAAAATCGTATTTTTTATTGTTGATCTGATAAGCTTCATAACACCTGTCGGTACCGCTTGGATGATCTGCCTTGGTAATAATTACCTTTGCCCCAAAACTTTGGGCGTGTTCTTTTATACGGGCATCGTCGGTGGCAATAATTATTTCGGATAACAAGCTTGCTTTAGCAGTTTGCTCGTAAACCCTTTGCAGCATTGATATGCCGTTGATTAAGGCCAACGGCTTGCCCGGAAAACGGGAAGAAGCGTAACGCGCGGGTATTATGGCAATAATTGACATTTATAAAATATTAAAGCAAAAATAAAGTAATTTTGCCCATTCTACCAACATTTTATTATTAAAGCGCTTAAGTATATATTTATTTTTCCGGTTTTTATTATCTCGGTTTCTTTTAACGGATCTCTTGAAATTAAGCCTGCAAAATTATTGAGCCAAATGAACGACTCCATAAAAAATATTAAAACATTAAGGGTAAATATAGCGGCCATTGAAAGGCTTGAAACCGGATTTAACGCGGCTAATTCAGAAATAAAATTACAAAGCTCTCCGCGCAAATTGTATTTTAAAAATACACTTAAAAAAATTGAGATCTTATATTATGCCGGCAAAAACGGCAATAAGGCCTTTGTGAGGCCAAACGCCTTCCCCTTTTTTACCCTAACGCTTGATCCGCTTGGGAACTTGATGCGCAA
>JANYBY010000177.1 GCA_025360565.1 Bacteroidota bacterium | reverse complement strand
AGATAAATGGAACTTAACAGACATGGCGGTGGATTTTCTTTTTTTAGGAGATAACAAAATTGATTTTGAAATTCCCGGAACATTAGGATTGATCTATAATTCGGAAACCTGGTTAAAAAACAAAGCGAAAGCCCGCTCCTACCCTTTATTTTGTGGAGAAGAATATTTTAAAGCAAAAGAAAGGTCTGACACTCTAAATTTTATTGCTGTTGATATTCATGTTTTGACAAAAGAATTTATCGCGAAAATTAATTTGGAAAAAACTTGTTGCCTTGTTATTGATTCTTTCAACAGCCACACCATGCCTGAATTGCGGAGAATGGTAATTGAGTTGCAATTAAATAAATACGACATTCCTTTTATTATAAAAAGTAATTACAAAGATCTTTCCGAAGAAAAATTTCAGTTATTCAGCAGCACTGATATTGGAGGATTATTGCTGGATGGTTTTGGCGACGGGATATGGATCAAGCAAAAAGATTGTGTAAGCACGCAAATTTGTAACTCAACCGCATTCGGAATTTTACAAGCTACACGCACACGCATCAGCAAAACAGAATATATTTCTTGTCCGAGTTGCGGCAGAACATTATTTGACTTACAGGAAACCACGCAAAAAATTCGTGAGCGCACTGATCATTTAAAAGGAATAAAAATTGGCATTATGGGCTGCATTGTAAACGGCCCCGGCGAAATGGCCGATGCTGATTACGGTTACGTTGGCACCGGGCCCGGAAAAATAAGTTTGTACAAAGGCAAAGAAGTAGTAAAGAAAAATGTGACCAGCGAAACAGCGGTTGACGAACTTATTGGACTGATAAAGGAACACGGGGATTGGGTGGAGAAGATCGAAGTAAAACATTGATCAAGTTTTACCTTGGTTAAGCCTGCATTATTTTTTTGATAAATTGGCTATTGGGTCGATGCATTTTGGGTTTACTTACTATTATAAACAGCGCAAATACAATATATTTGCGTCATTTTCATTTGACTTGTCTAAGATTATATTTTTTGTTGATCTGTATAGGACTGTTTTATAAACTTCCCGCGCAGCAAAAACCTCCCGGGGATGGAAAAATTTTTGGTAAAATAATAGATTCGCTCACAAAACAACCTTTAGAATATTGCACTATCAGCTTAGTAAAAAAAGGCGAGAATAAAGTAGTTGACGGAACAACCTCCGATGACAAAGGCGTTTTTAAGATCTCGGGTATTGCTGCCGGCGATTTTAATATGGTGATTTTTTTTATTGGGTATAAAACAGCTACTGTAAATCTTACAATATCACAATCAAAACCTGAAGTTTCGCTTGGGGCAATAAAACTGGTAAATAAACAGCTGCAATTAACAGAAGTGTTGGTTGTAACAGAAAAAAGTCTCATTGAGAACAAGATCGACAAAATGGTTTACAACGCAGAAAAGGATATCACATCACAGGGAGGTGTAGCAACCGATATTCTCAAAAAAATACCAATGGTAGCCGTGAATGCCGATGGTTCAATAGAATTGCAGGGCAACTCTAATATCCGGTTCCTTATTAACGGCAAACCCTCCAGCGTATTTGGAAATAGTATTGCCGACGTGTTACAAACAATTCCGGCGAGCCAGATCCAAAGCATAGAAGTAATAACAAGTCCGGGCGCTAAATATGACGCTGAAGGAACAGGCGGGATTATAAATATTATTTTAAAAAAAGTAACCGTTCAGGGAATAAATGGCAGTTTATCGCTCACAGGTGGAACCCGCTTGGAAAATGGTTCGTTTAATCTTGCCTACCGCCAGGGGAAATTCGCAATGAACACTTTTTTGAGCGGAAACGGGCAATTGCTTTCTACTACAGTAAATAATCTTGACAGGGAATCCACAGATCATTCTTCATCACTTTTACAAAACGGTAACAGCAATTTTATGAGATATGGAGGACAAACAGGACTTAGCTTTGAATGGGAAATATCAAAACAAAATAATTTAACCGGCGGTTTTACCTATAATAACATGGCAAATTCAAACTCGGGAACAACAGACAGGCAAACAATTACGAGGGATAGTACCGGAGCCATTCTATCTAACCTGAGTAATGCAGTATTTGCCGATAATACTTTTAGCGCCCAAACCTTTGACTGGAATTTAAATTATAAAAAGAAGTTTAAGAAGGAAGGCCGGGAGTTAGATATTTTATATACTGCTTCACGCTCAGAAAATTATTCCTATTACCTTCAAACACAAAAATTTATTAGTACCGATGTAATTTATAACGGCTCTTATGGAAAAAACCCCGGTACCGATATGCAAAATAATTTATCCGTCAATTACATTCATCCCATCTCCGAAAAGTTTAGTTTTGAAACGGGAACAAAAGCCATTCTTTATCAGATCAATAATAATTCAAACGTTTATCTTTTAAATGCGTCGTCAAATGATTATTTTTTAAATAATTCCCAATCAAGTTCCATCAATTATACCAGAGGTGTTTATTCAGCTTATGTTTCAACCACTCTTAAATTAAAAATTTTTGATATCAAAGCCGGAATAAGGGATGAGTACACCGAAACGAAAGCAAATTTTTCAGGCGTTAGCAATGCAAATATCAACCCTTATAATACACTTGTGCCTTCCGGAGTTATTTCGCGCAATTTTAAAAACAATCATACCCTTAAAGTAAGCTACTCGTACCGGATACAACGTCCGGATTACAGGGACTTAAATCCATTTTTAAACGCAAGCGATCCCAAAAACATAACTACCGGAAATACGGCCCTTAAACCCGAAACTGCGCACAACATTGATTTAAGTTACAGTAAGTTTTTTGAGAAGGGTATTAATATTAGTGTGAACGCCTTTTACCGCGGAAACCGCGCCGATATACAAGCATACCAGCAATATTATTCAAATTTCCTCATTGGCGATTCAACTTATAATAATGTTACGGTAAGTACAAGAGAGAATATAGGAAGGGAAGATAATTTTGGGTTGAACATTTTTGGTTCAGTTAACATTAAAAAGAAATTCAATTTACGAACCAATATTTCAGCATTTCAACGATACATTTACAATAGCATTGTTCCCGGCGCAAATATAAACGGATTTAACTACAGGATAAACGTTAACGGTTCGTATCAAATAACAGAAACTATTATAGCGGAGGTATTTGGCAACTTTAATTCGCCACGAATAAATGTACAGGGAAAAATGCCTGCGTTCACTACCTATAACTTCGCCATAAGAAAGCAATTTTATCACAATAAAATGAGCATTGCTTTTACAACTACAAATCCGTTCAATAAATACGTAGATCAAAGAACGGAAACAACTGGTACAAATTTTACCTTGACCAGTTTGAAACAAATGCCTTACCGCTCGTTTGGAATTAACTTCTTATGGAAATTCGGAAAATTGGAATTTAAGAAGCAGAAAGATAATGAAGACGCTAATTTGACGAACCCGCCGGTTCAGGGAAATTAAACAGAACCCAATGTCTAAATCTGTTTAGGTTAAAAGTTTTGGGAATTTCGTTTTTAATAGAGTATATTTATGCTATCCTTAAAGTAAAAAGTTTGAAACTAATTTACAAGAAAAATTATTCTGCAACACTCTTAACAGCATTAGCCATCTGCTTTTGCAATTATAGTTTATTTTCAATAAAACCTCTTGGTCCCAATACATACACAGTTCAAATTCCAAAGTTCAGTTTAACGTCGTCCAATAATAATTCAATAACATTAAAATGGGCGCCAACACGCAGTAAGGTATTGGTAATTGCATCTGAAAACACGGTATCTGAAATTCCGGAGAATGGCATAAATTATTCCGGGAACCCTTCATTCGGGTTAGGTTCAGTTTGTGGTTCAGGTTTTGCGGTTTATACCGGCAACGAAAATAATGTAACACTTACTTCTTTAAAAGAAAATACAACGTATCATTTCTCCATATTTGAGTTGGGTGCAAACGGAAATTACAACGATGTGACAAGTCAATTATTAGATCCCGATAAAATAAATACAAGCTCGCATAAGACCGAACAAACGTTGCTTACCACGGTTTGTCCGGCACTTTCAGGAATTACATGTACACTTAACGGTCCAAACAGTTCAACTTATTTAGGTGCCGATCCCGGATGTAATGCCGGTGTTTTTGCCGGAAGCAATCCATGGGATGGAGGAAATATTGCGGGATTTGTTTCCTGGGCATTTTCGGCACCGGTTTCAAATGTTATTTTAAAAAGCGGATCCGTTAATACAAATGATTTTGCTACCAATGTTGTTTCGGGTGGCGCCGGCGGTGCCATTACCGTAAGTAATTTAGTTTGCTTAAGCAGTTTGGTGGGCGCTCAAATTGGTATTTATACCGGTGGCCCTTGTTGCGGTGATGTATCATGGAAAGTAACGTCAACAGGTTCATTCACTTTATTAACGCTTAATAATACCGGTGGGCAATCCGGTTGGATCGCGGAATGCCCTTCGTCCATTACACCTGTTGCCTTGCCAATAGAATTGGCCGATTTAAACGGGAATTGCAGCCGGTTAAATATAGTTGATCTAAAATGGAAAACTTTTGCAGAAATAAATAATGCCTACTTTACAATTGAACGCAGCAAAAATAATGATGACTGGGAAGAAGTAGGAAGAATTGCAGGGGCAGGAAATTCTTATGCAAAATTAGACTATTCTTTTTCAGACAAGCAACCCCTAAGCGGTGTAATGTACTATAGAATAAAACAGACCGATAATTCTGGAGAATACAAATATTCTGAAATGATTATGGTAGATAATTGTAATTCGGGTATCGACAATATTACCTTTTCGCCAAATCCCGCTTCGCACGAAATAAACGTAATAACTTTTGGTGAAGCAACTATTATAACGGTTTACAATATGGTTGGCCGCAAAGTGATAAGTTATTCTTTAACACACGGAGAAAATAAACTGGATGTTAGCGATCTTACTAATGGGATTTATTTTTTTAAGATTCAGAATGGAGGTTCTGATTTTAAAATGAATAAGGTCGTCATTCATAAATAAAAACAAAGAGTTTTTTTTAAAACTCTGTTATCGCATCCCCCACCACAAATGTACTTCCACCAATAAAGATCAAATCATCTTTTTTCGCGGCTTTTTTTGCCGCTTCTATTCCGGATTTTACCGTGCTGTAACTTTTGCCGTTTAATTTTATTTTTTTTGCCTGTTCCATTAATTCATTTTCATTTAAAGCGCGGGGCACACTCGCTTTTACAAAATAATAAACAGCCTCTTTTGGCAGCAGTTCCAAAATCTTTACGACCTCTTTGTCGTTCACAGTTCCAAAAACAAAATGCAGTTGTTTGTAGCGAATGGTTTTTAAATTTTCTATAATTTGTTTTATTCCATCTTCATTATGACCTGTATCCGCTATTACTAAAGGCTTTTGGCTCAGCGTTTGCCAGCGTCCGGCAAGGCCTGTTAACTTAATTACTTGTTTTAAACCATTTTTAATATCTCCGGGTTCAATTATAAAACCCGCTTTAATAATGTACTCCACCACATTTAAAACGCCCAATAAATTTTTTGTTTGGTAATTTCCTGTCAAATCCAATTCGTAAACTTCCGTGCTGTTTTTGCTTTTGTGCATCACAGTAACATGCAGCATCCCATCAATTAATTTTGCGCCGTTTACTTTGTATATTTTATCGGCAAAATCAAGTGGCGCTTTTAATTCCCGCGCTTTTGCACCAAACAAAGGGCCACTCTCGCTTTGATACTGACTCACCACCACCGGTACTTTGGGTTTTATGATTCCCGCTTTTTCAATTGCAATTTTCTCCAGTGTATCTCCCAATAAATTCATGTGGTCAAAACTTATATTTGTGATCAAAGAAACAATGGGCGTAATAACATTGGTAGAATCCAATCTTCCTCCCAAACCAACTTCTATTACTGCTACATCTACTTCTTCATCTGCAAAATATTTAAAGGCCAAACCAACTGTCCACTCAAAAAAACTCGGTTCTATCTTTTCAAATTCAATTTTATATTTTTCTACAAAGTCAACAATGTAATTTTTCGGAATCATTTTTCCATTGATCTTTATTCGCTCCCTGAAATCAATTAAATGTGGCGAGGTATATAAACCTGTTTTATAACCCGCCTCTTGCAAAATTGCCGCCAGCATGTGACTACTGGAACCCTTTCCATTAGTACCGGCCACGTGAATACAAATAAGTTTTTGATGAGGCTTGCCAAGGACTTCAATAATTTTGTGGGTGTTTTTTAGGTCAGCCTTATAAGCTGCCGCGCCAATTCGTTGAAACATTGGTAAACGCGCGAATAAATAATCAAGCGTTTGCGGGTAGGTCATTTTACTTGCCGCGTATTTTTTAATTAAAAGAAAAAACTATTGTCATCGTTCCTCTTTGTTCTGCCACTTTTTCATTAGCATTAAATTTTGTTTCCACCGCCATTTGTTTTGCTTTCAATTTCAAATTCGAATTAGCAGTTGTTGTGCCCCTGCCGTTTGGATTGGCTTCAATTACATTCCCTGCCTTATCAATTATAATATCCACCACCACTTTCCCCTCTTCTTTCGTATCCTTCGTAAATTTTGGGGGCGAAATGATCATACGTCCTTTCATGCTGTACCCTAAATTAAGATCTTCGCTTATTTTTTCCGCAAACACGTTTCCGTGAGAGTCGTTAATTCCCTGTAAAGTAGTTTCCTCGTTTGTAATTTGGGAAGCAGTATTATTTACCCGATTGGCATTATAGTTGTCCGCTAATTTTTGCGCGTCACTTTTTTCAACCGTCATTTCGCTTTTTGGATCTGTCGCTACTTTATCTGAACTTTCATTTTCCTTTTTCGAGATGGATAGCGCGCCTTTATTTGTATTGTTATCATTATCGCCAAAACTAATAGCCACTTCGCTTTGAGAAGGTATGACAAAAGAGGTTGAAGTGACAATGTTTTTAAATATTAAAAACAGAACCATAGCTATAAAAGCGAAGAGCGTTACGCTCATGGCTACTCTTTTACTTTTAAGTTCTTCTGATCTCGTTAATTCCATCGTATTCAAATTACTTAATCAAACGAAAACACAATTGTGATCGTTCCTTTTTGCTCTTCAAATTTTCCGTCAACATTAAATTTGGTGGCAAAGGCTGCTTGTTTTGCTTTTGCTTTTAAAATGGCGCTGCTCGTAGTTGTGCCACGCCCGTTCGGATTGGCTTCGGTTACATTTCCTTCGGCATCTACTACAATTTCAACAACAACCTTTCCTTCTTCCTTGGTATCGCTTGGTAATTTGGGCGGTTTTATAATAGCACGGCCTTTTAGATCAACTCCAATTTTACCTCCGCCAAAACCCGGACCATGCCCGGGGCCTGAGCCGGGGCCTTTATCGTTACCGTCTCCTCCGCCTTCACCATTTCCATGTCCGCCGTTCCCATTTTTATAAGGGTCTCCATCCGGAGAACCATTTTCGCCCGCAGTGGCATTGTCACCGTGACCACCGCCTTCTTTACCCGTATTCTTTTTAAATTTTTCGGCCAGCTTTTCCGCTTCTGTTTTTGGTTTTACAACTTCTACTTTTGTTTTTACTACAGGTGTTATTACCGTTGTGTTATTTTTTACTTCCGGTTTTGATTTATTAAGATTAACATCTTCTCCGCCTTCAACGGTTATAACTTCTTCTTTATTATTTTCGCTCGGTGTTTGTTTTACAACAACATCGGTTGCTTTTCCCATGTTGCCAAAATCAATGTCATCGTTACCAACATTCATCATTCCTAAAGCAAGCTCTTGTCCGCCGCCACCGCCTGTTTCAGGGAATGGCGGATTTGGCGTGATCAATTTAAATAAGATCAAAAATAATAACAGTAATAAAAAAATAACGAGAGAAATTGTTCCCGAAATAATCCTGTTCTTGTTTTCTTCAGCTTGTGAGAGTATCATTGTTGTTTTTGTTTATCTTTTTAATAAGATGCGCTAATTAAAAAAATTCCATAATTATTTATTCGTTGGGGCGGTTGCCAATACGGTTTTACATTTTAATTTGTAACAAATGGTCATAATATCAATCTCATCCTGTATAGAAAGTTCTTTATCCAAATGCATTAAAACAACAGGCTCTGTTTGTGTTGCAGCCAATTTGGCGATCTCAGCTTCCATGTTTGCCTGAGCCACTTCGGTACTATTAACATAATATTTTTTATCCTTTGTAATAGCAATGTGAATGGGCTTTTTACGATTCTCGATCGCTACATTCGAATCTGATTTTGGCAAATTAACTTTTATGGAGTTAGGACTCACCATTGTTGACAATATTAAAAAGAAAAGTAAAAGAAAGAACATGATATCGTTTAACGAATCGGTACTTACTTCTGCATCCCTATGTTTTTTTCTTAGTCCCATTTCTTTTTAATTTTTGATTTGTAGATTTTTTGAATTCTTGATTGATAATTCTAAAAATCTACAATTCTATAATTCAACAATTAATTACTTGGCCGGTTCATTCAATACATCCAAGAAGTCAATTTGCGTATCTTCCATCCGGTGCGCCAGTCTATCAATACGCGAATTGAGCCAATGGTAACAAACAAAGGCGAACACACCTACAATTAATCCGCCGCAGGAAGTGATCATTTTTTGGTACAATCCTTTTGAGATAATATCTATTTCCACAGTTTTTGCCAAAGAGATATCGTAAAAAATAGTGATCACCCCAATAATGGTTCCAATAAATCCGAACATAGGGGCAATGCGTCCGATAATATTTAATACGTTCAGGTTTTTTTCCAGTTTAGCCATCTCGTTTGAGCCGCTTTTATTCATTGCTTCACGAATCTCAGCCACAGGCTGACCTATGCGGGCAACGCCCTGCTCCATCATAGTACTTTCGGGTGTATTATTATTTTTACACATAGTACGGGCAGATGCGATATTGCCTGAGTGGATCATTTCTTTTAAGGAACCCACAAGGTTTGGAGATTTTTTGGAAGCTTTGCCGATCACCAAAAGGCGTTCAACCAAAATATAAATACTTACCATTAACAATAAGGCAAGCGGATACATAATGGGGCCGCCCTTCATGATCATTTCAATTAACGAAATTTTTGTTTCGGTAAGTTCGGGCGGGGTTATTGCCGGGGCGGTTTGAATGCCGTGTGTTAGCGAATCAACAGCTATTGCAGCCACTGTATTTGCCTGTAGAATAAAATGCAACATTACGTTTTGGTTTTAATTACGAAATTAGGTTTTAATAGAACTTGTAATTATGTTGCATGAAGTGCTTTTAAACAGTGATTTGTTTATATAAGTACAGGAAATTGGAAAAGATACCGGATTGAGAAAAAATTTTCGACTCAGATCTCGATCAAAGCTCTTTTTTCGAGGCTTATGACCACCTGTTTATTGAGTTCTTCCCGTAAAAGTGAAATATGGGAGGTGCGGATGCCAAATAAATTAATTTTTTCAACCTCATCATCATTATATGTAATAGTAAAAGATCCGTTTTTTATTTGACTCACTCTTTTAATATCCACATAAAACCTGCGTTTATTATGAAATAAAGAGTGCTTGGTTTCAAGTTTATCCTCATACAACAAAGCAAAAGGGTTAACTAAAAACCATAAGGTTTGAAAAGAAATAAACATGGATGGCACAACTAAAAAAAAGCCATAGGGCTTTATTTCGTAAGCCTCTTTGTTAAAAATTGTGATATATGTTAAATAGAATAATCCTACCGTTAACGCCGTGCAAATCAACAGCATCAATGGATTCCGCTCTATATTCATCAACGGTGGGCGCTCTTTTTCTTTACTATTCACAACGCGAAGTTAGAAATTTAAATTCTTTAAACTTATATTAGCAGTTAAATAAAAGAAATATTCCATAAATTGTAACGTTTTACAGAATACCACGTTTAATAGTATAAGGCATATAAATAAACACAAGCATGTTATCGCGAATTAAATATTATACCGCAACTCTTTTCGCGGGAATTGGTTTGGCAACACTAGCACAAACGCCCGTTGCCGACAATCCCATTGCTGCAATGCTCGATAGTTTGCTAACGCAAAAAATGTTTGAAACAGCTTTTTCAAAACCTGTTTTTCCGAAAAATAATAAATATAAATTCAGAGAGGACAGCGTACCTTATTACGATGATTACACGTACCAGGCTCGTTTGGCCAAGCTGGACGCGGTTTCGCCGTTTGACCTTGTTTATAACGAACATGTAAAAAGTTTTATCAATTTATACGCATTCCGTAAACGCGAAAGTGTAAGCCGTATGATGGGCGTGTCACAATTATATTACCCCATGTTTGAAGAAGTGTTTGACCGTTATAATATTCCTTTAGAATTAAAACATTTGGCGGTAATTGAAAGCGCATTAATTCCCTACGCTAAATCGCACGCCGGCGCAACGGGCTTGTGGCAATTTATGTACCCAACCGGAAAAATGTACGGATTAAATGTAAGTTCTTATGTGGATGAAAGGTGTAACCCCTATAAAGCAACTGTTGCCGCCGCTGAATATTTAAAAAGTTTATACGATATGTTTGGCGACTGGCAAATGGTGTTAGCCGCATACAACGCGGGCCCCGGAACTATTACAAAAGCCATTAGAAGAAGTGGCGGAAAAAAAACATATTGGGAAATTCGTCCATATTTACCAACCGAAACCCAAGGATATGTACCTGCCTTTATAGCGGCCAATTATGTCATGAGCCATGGTCCCGAACATAATATTTATCCATCGCTGCCAAGCAAAACTTATTTTGAAGTAGATACAGTTATTGTAAAGGAACAAATGAGTTTTGATCAGGTTTCACAAGCGCTTGATGTAACTAAAGAGGAAATATTATATTTTAATCCTCAATACCGCAAGAACATTATCCCTTCGGGAGGAAACTCGATGTGTTTGCCAAAAAATAAAATTGGAATATTTTTAACCAACGAACAGGCTATATATGCTGCAATTCATGCGCAGCAGCAAGAAGGGCAGTTAGTAGAAAATATTGAAGAGATAAAACAAACTCACACGGTAAAGGCGGGCGAAAAATTAAGTACGGTTGCAAGAAAATACGGCGTTACTGTTTTTGATCTTAAAACCTGGAATTATATTGGAAGAAAAGGTATTAGAGCCGGAAAAAAATTAGTGGTATATGTTCGTGTAAAAAAAGCCGACCAGCCTAAATTAGATTTAAAACCAAACGACGCAACCTTAGCTGCTAATAAGGATAAAGAAAATAAACAACTGGCTCAAAACACAAGCAGTGCGGCCGCAGATTCGGAATATGTTTATCACACGGTAAAAAAAGGGGAAACTATTTATGCCATTGCCAAAATATATGGTGTAACAACCAAAACCCTTAAAGGTTTAAATGAACTGAGCGAAGATGCGGCCTTAAGCCCCGGCCAATCACTTAAGGTAAAAGAAAAAAAATAGTTTCTTATTCAGTCCTTTTGCATTTTCTGCAAAACAATTTTTCACATTTGTAAAATATGCCATAGATAATCCTATCTTGTATACGATTTTTGAGGAAAATTAAATACGGATGAAAAATTATTTATTTCTCTTTTTAGCGTTTACAAATTTAGCTTTTGCGCAAATTACCCAAACCGTTAAAGGCAAGGTAAGCGATAAGGAAATAGGCATTGGTTTGCCCGGTGTGGTAGTTCAATTGAAGAGTTCAACCGTACCCATTGTTGTAACCGCAGATAATAACGGCAATTATAAATTACAAAATGTTCCGGTTGGTCGCCAATCTTTTTTATTTACGTTCACCGGTTATAAGCCTGTTCCGGTAAATGATGTGATAGTTACTTCTGGAAAAGAAATGATCTTGAATGTAGAAATGGAAGAAAGTACCATTGCCATGGCCGAAGTAGAAGTAAAGGCTTCGAATGATACGGATGCGGTGAGTAATATGCAGTCAGTGAGCATGAAAGCCTTTAGCATTGAAGAAACAGAACGCTACGCAGGCTCAAGGAGCGACCCCGCGCGTATGGCAGCCAATTTTGCAGGAGTTCAGGGAACTAACGATTCGCGTAATGACATTGTTGTAAGAGGGAATAGTCCCGCAGGTTTATTGTGGCGCAT
>JANYBY010000169.1 GCA_025360565.1 Bacteroidota bacterium | reverse complement strand
CTTGTTCAAATTCGGTTTCGTTTGTAAATAATTCTACCGGCACTGTTGTTGGCGTTAGTCCTTATGTGTGGGATTTTGGCGACGGTTCTCCAACATCAACACTTGCTGTGCCTCCACCTCATACCTATACCGGTACAGGCACTTTTACAATTACGCTGGGGGCCGCTGCCAACGGCTGTTCCGCAACCGCGGCGCAAACGGTGGCTATTTTTAATTTTACGCCCAATGTAGCTTCCTTAAATTTATGTTTTGGCTCTGCTGCAAATATTACTGCCGGTGGCGGCACTTCTTATACCTGGAGTCCCGGCACAAATTTAAGTAACACTGCCATTGCCTCGCCCGTTGCGAATCCAACAACAACAAGTATTTACACGGTGCAAATAGATAATAATACGCCCGGCTATACCTGTAGTAAAACACTTACAACACAAGTTACCGTTTTTCCAAAACCCGATGCTATTTTTAATTATACAAGTAATCCGTGCGGCGGCGGTGTAAACTTTTTTGACCAGTCAACCGTAAATATTGCGTCCTGGCAGTGGACACTTTCTCCCTCGGCAACAAGCACCTTGCAAAATCCTTACAATTTTTATTTTAAGATCGGAACCGCCACATTAATTACAAATACAATTACTTTAATTGTAACAAATACTTATGGCTGCAAAGATACCATGACACAGATCATAAACGTAAAAGCACCGCCTGCACTTTCCATAAACTCAAACAGTTTAATTTGTGAAGGAGGTAAAGCTCAGTTGGGCGCAACAGGCGGCGGAACTTATTCCTGGTCGCCAAGTACGTTTTTAGATTATACCGATATTGCCAACCCAAGCGCAACGCCAACTATAAGCACGCAGTATTCGGTAACAATTACTGAGCTCGACGGCTGTGTATTTTTATTATTTACAAATGTGGGCGTTTCTATTCCATCGGCTGTAACCCCTAGTGCAACAGCAAATCCGGTTTTTGTTGTTACAGGCAATACAACTACTTTAGTTTATTTGGGTTCGCCCGGCTCGCAGGTTGATTGGCTGCCGCCCGGTAGCACCACGCCGGCTTCGGGCTATACCGTATCTGCAATGCCAAACAAACCCACAACGTATACCGCGGTTGTGCACACCGGAGCTTGCGCGCAAAACGCAACTGTTTTTGTTGAAGCTTACACCGAGGGTTGTTTAGATTCGGATGTTTTTATTCCGAACACCTTTACACCGAATAGCGACGGACAAAATGATATTTTATTTGTGCGCGGATTAAAAGTGCAGGATATGTATTTCGCGATCTATAATCGCTGGGGCGAATTGGTTTTTGAAACAACAGATAAAACAAAAGGCTGGGAAGGCTTGTATAAAGGGCGACCGGCCGATGTTGGCGTTTTTGGCTGGTACTTAAAAGTAAAATGTTTTAACGGAGAAGAAACATTCAGAAAAGGGAATGTAACGCTGGTGAGGTAAACAGAGATCAAGCGATATTTTTGGGGAATGAAAAGAATGCCACAGATTTTACGGATTTACGCAGATTTTTTTCATGAATTTTTTGAAGAGAATATTAAAAAATCAACCCGTATTCCTTAATCTGAGGTAATCAGCGAAATCTGTGGCAAAGGAAAATTTAAAAGAATAACCCGAATCATTGTTTAAATACACGAATCAGTTATTAACCATTAGCATTAATCATACAAACCATCATTATTTACTTTTGCCAGCACAATAAATAATTGCGCAATTTTAGCCGTTACCGCATTAAAATATTTTTGCCCTTTTTCTTTTGTGGCTAATTTAGGATCTCCCACGCCGGTATCTTTACTAATTTGCGACCATCTTCTTTCGGCCCAAACCCAGCCTTCGGAAAAGGCTTTTATTTTATTTTTTCTTTCCGCGCGTCTCCCGCTTCACTCAAAGGAAGCACAAGTTCGGGCTGTAAATAAAGCAACAGGCTTGTTTCCATTTCATCGGCATGCTCGCCTTGTAGTTCAAAATATTCTGATCTGCTGAGCGATTGAAACCAGTTGCAGCTGCACAAAAACATTTTCGGAAATTTTAACCCTAATTCTCTCATCATGGATTTAAAATCATTTCCGCCATGACTATTTAGTCGTCCCTCAAAAAGTATTTTTTTTATTATTTGGGCGCCCCCGCCTGCATCAAAAAGTTCGGCGGGCAGGCGGGCGGGCTGCTACGGGCTCCGCTTCGCTCCGGCTTTTTTTGTTTGCTCACACACTTGCTCGCTCAAAAACCCACTGGGTTTTTGCCGTGCTGCACAAAAAAGAGCCAAGCCCTCCGCATCCCTGGC
>JANYBY010000120.1 GCA_025360565.1 Bacteroidota bacterium | reverse complement strand
GAAAATTCATGATCAACACCTTCTATTCTAACACTTGTAACGGCGTAACCTTCTAACGAAGAAAGTAAAATACGACGAAGTGAGTTACCGATTGTAATACCAAACCCAGGCTCAAGAGGCCTGAACTCAAACTGACCTGCAGTTTCAGTAGAATTGATCATTACAACTTTATCAGGTTTTACGAAATTTAAAATTGCCATATTATTTATATTGTTATTTTAATTATTAATTATTCTTCATTTAATGTTTAAGGAAATAACGGATAACCGTTAACCAATAACATTTTATTTAGAGTACAATTCAACTATCAGCTGCTCCTTAATGTTTTCAGGGATCTGAGAGCGCTCAGGGCGGTTGATAAATCTACCGCTCATTGTGCTTCTGTCAAATTCCAACCATGGATATTTATTTGCAGAACCTGAAACAGAACTTAAGATCGTTTCTAAAGTTTGAGATTTTTCGCGAACGCTAATGGTATCGCCCGGTTTTAATGTAAACGAAGCAATGTTAACTACACCACCGTTTACGTTAATATGCGCGTGAGAAACTAACTGGCGTGCTGCCCTACGTGAAGGGGCAATTCCTAAACGATAAACTACGTTATCCAAACGGCTTTCTATCAATTGAAGTAATACTTCACCTGTAATACCGTGCGAACGCGCAGCTTTATCAAATGTTCTTGCAAATTGTTTTTCCAATATACCGTAGGTATACTTCGCTTTTTGTTTTTCCATTAACTGGATAGCGTACTCCGATTGTTTAGCGCGTTTTTTTGTGTTACCGTGCTGCCCCGGAGGGTAATTCTTTTTTTCTAACGCCTTATCCGGACCAAATATTGGTTCCTTGAATTTACGGGCGATCTTTGATTTGGGACCTGTGTACCTTGCCATTTTAAATAATTGTTTTTTGTTGTGGGCTGGAGCGATCTTTGATCTGCTTTGACCCGGTTTTTATTATTTAAGTTGAAGACCCTATAGATCAGCAACTCCATATCTCGCCACATTGACGAGACCGGCTTTATCCCGTTGGATACTTCCTCCGGGATTTTATTTTTAAACTCTTCTTCTTTTTGGAGGGCGGCAACCGTTATGCGGCATTGGTGTAATGTCCATAATTTCCGATACCTCAATTCCTGCTGCTGCAATTGTTCTAATAGCACTTTCTCTTCCTGCTCCCGGACCTTTTACATAAACCTTTACTTTACGTAAACCTGCTTCATGCGCTACTTTTCCGCAATCAGATGCTGCCATTTGCGCCGCATAAGGAGTGTTCTTTTTTGAACCTCTGAAGCCCATTTTACCTGCACTGCTCCACGAAATAACCTGGCCTGCCATGTTAGTTAATGAAATAATGATGTTGTTAAATGTAGCGTTTATGTGTGCCTCGCCTATTGCCTCAACTTTAACAGTACGCTTACGCGATGATGTTTTAGCCGCTGCGGCTGCGTTTGACGGTTGTTGTTGTTTTGCCATTTTTATTTAATTGTAATCTATTATTAATTTTTTATCCTGAAGAGACGATAGGAGCTTCTTCTTTAGGATTATTTAACTGCCATTTTCTTGTTAGCAATTGTTTTTCTGCGTCCCTTACGCGTACGGGCGTTAGTTTTTGAACGCTGGCCACGTACCGGCAATCCAAGACGGTGACGTATTCCGCGGTAACTGTTAATATCGGTTAAACGCTTAATGTTTAATTGAGTTTCAGAACGTAAAGCTCCTTCTACCTTAAACCCGGTGTTGATCAGGTTACGGATAGCGTTTTGCTCGTCGTCACTCCACTCATTCACTTTTTTATCGGGCGAAATTCCCGCAGTGCTTAATATTTTTGCGGCTCTGCTTGGTCCAATACCATAAATATAGGTTAATCCTATAACGCCTCTTTTATTTTTTGGTAAATCAATACCGGCTATACGTGCCATTCTTTTATATTTTAATAGGTTTGAAAGATAAAATTACTTTTGTCTTTGTTTAAATTTCGGGTTCTTTTTGTTTATTACATAAAGTCTGCCTTTGCGGCGAACGATCTTGCAATCAACGCTTCTTTTCTTTATGGATGCTCTAACTTTCATATTTTTAAATCTTATATCTTATTTCTAACTTAAACTAATCATTTAACTCTAATCACTAACCCCTTACTTGTATCTAAACGTTATCCTTGCTTTACTCAGATCATAAGGACTCATTTCCAACCTCACTTTATCCCCCGGTAAAATTTTGATGTAGTGCATCCTCATTTTACCTGATATGTGTGCCGTTACAACATGTCCATTCTCCAACTCCACCCTGAACATCGCATTACTTAGCGCTTCAATTACCGTCCCGTCAATTTCAATGTTTGATTGTTTCGCCATCTATTAATATTAACCTTGTTGAACCATCATTGCATTTTGTCCTCTTCCCTTTATTCTTCCCGATTTCATTAAACCATCGTAATGACGGTTTAATAAATACGTTTCTATTTGCTGCAATGTATCTAATACAACGCCCACCAAGATCAATAACGATGTTCCGCCATAGAAATCGGCAAAAGAGCTGTTAATACCCATTTTTT
The DNA here is from genome assembly GCA_025360565.1 of Bacteroidota bacterium. GTDB lineage: Bacteria > Bacteroidota > Bacteroidia > B-17B0 > Aurantibacillaceae > Aurantibacillus. The sequence goes on along the minus strand of JANYBY010000120.1, from coordinate 9,906 downwards.
GCGCAAATGCCGGCATAATAGCCACACCTGCTAAAAAGATAGAACCCGGCAAAGTAATTCGGCTCATTACCTGGTCAATAAATTCCGCTGTTTTTTTACCGGGTTTAACTCCGGGAATAAATCCGCCGTTACGTTTCATATCATCTGCCAATTGGTTTGGATTAACCATAATAGCTGTATAGAAATAAGTAAATAGAATGATCATGATGGCAAAGATCAAATTGTACCAAAAGCCGTATCTCTCAGAGAACACTCCGCTTGAACTACCCGAAAAACCTGAGATAGCAGCCGGAATGAACATAATGGCTTGTGCAAAAATGATAGGCATTACACCTGCAGCGTTTACTTTTAAGGGAATGTATTGACGAACGCCGCCGTATTGTTTATTACCAACTATTTTCTTTGCAAATTGAACCGGTATTCGCCGCGTACCCTGCACCAGCAATATACTTCCGATGATCACTAAGAGTAAAATAACAATTTCAATTAAAAAGATAATTAAACCACCGTTGCCCGATGTTCTTGATTTTACTTCGGATAAGAACGCGAAAGGTAAACGGGAGATGATACCGATCATAATAATGATAGAGATACCGTTTCCTAAACCTTTATCAGTAATTCTTTCGCCTAGCCACATAACAAACATGGTGCCCGTTACTAAAATAAATACTGATTGAACCCACCACATGGTTGAAAGGTCGGTAAAGGCGTTAGGAGCTGTAGATTTAATTGAAGCGATATAACCCGGTGCCTGAACTGCAGTTACCGCAATGGTAAGAAAACGGGTGTACTGATTTATTTTTTTGCGGCCGCTCTCCCCTTCTCTTTGCATTTTTTGAAAATAAGGAACAGCCATGCCCATTAATTGAATAATGATGGATGCGGTGATGTAAGGCATAATTCCTAATCCGAAAATGGAAGCGCGTAAAAAGGCACCACCCGCGAACATATTAATTAAACCCACGATCCCACCGGCATCGTTACTGTTCTTTGCGTCGTTCAACGCATCAACATTAACGCCCGGAAGTACAACATAAGAACCTAATCTGTATATCAGAACTAAGCCCAAGGTAACCAAAATGCGTTGCCTTAGTTCTTCAATGGTCCAAATATTGCGAAGTGTATCAAAAAAACGCTTCATATCTTGTGTCTGTTATTTTTAAGTACTGTTATAATTAGCTTTTTGCTTCTCCGTGAGAATCGATCAATAATTTATTCACTTCGGTTGCTGTTCCGCCTTTTTCTTCAATTGCTTTTTTAGCAGAAGCTGTAAACGCATGAACTTTAATATCTACTTTCGATTTTAATTCGCCACGCCCAAGTATTTTTACATAATCGGTTTTGCCGGCCAAACCATTTTTTACCAAAACATTAAAAGTAATTTCACTAACTTTTGCAGAATCAATTAATTTTTGAATGATGTCTAAATTAATTCCGCGGTAAGCAATACGGTTAATATTTTTAAATCCGAATTTCGGTAAACGGCGTTGCAAAGGCATTTGACCTCCTTCAAAACCACGCTTTTTAGAGTGACCTGAACGAGACTGTGCACCTTTGTGTCCGCGTGTAGCTGTTCCGCCACCACCCGAACCTTGCCCGCGGCCGCGACGGAAATTTGTTTTAACTGAACCTTTCGCAGGTTTTAATCCACTTAATTTCATTTTTAAATATTTTCAACTTTTAATAAATGTGCTACTTTGTTTATCATTCCTTGTATTGCAGGATTTACATCCTTGTTAACCGAATGAAGTGTTCTTTTTAATCCCAAAGCTTCTAAGGTGGCTCTTTGAACCGGCGAACGCTTTGACATTCCTTTAACTAACGTTAATTTTACTTTTCCCATTGCTTTAAATATTAACCGTTAAAAACTCTGTCTAATTTAATTCCGCGTTGTTGCGCTACTGTAATTGGATCGCGCATTTTCATTAACGCATCCAACGTTGCTTTAACCACGTTGTGAGGATTACTTGAACCTTTGGATTTAGCTAAAACGTCGGTAATACCTACACTTTCTAACACTGCGCGCATGGCACCACCGGCAATTACACCGGTACCGTGAGCTGCAGGCTTTAAAAATACCAATGCACCGCCGAATTTACCTTCTTGCGCGTGAGGCACAGTACCGTTTAACACGGGTACTTTTACCAAACTCTTTTTTGCATCTTCAATTCCTTTAGTGATAGCATCGGTTACCTCATTAGCTTTACCAAGGCCCTGGCCAATCACTCCTTTTTCATTTCCAACCACAACAATGGCGGCAAAGCTAAAGTGGCGACCACCTTTGGTAACCTTAGTTACACGCTGTATGGCAACTAATTTATCTTTTAATTCTATATCGCTTGATTTAACGCGTTTTACTACTTCTTTCGACATTTTATTTTTTTTAGAATTTTAAACCGCCTTCACGAGCACCTTCAGCCAATGATTTAATTCTGCCATGGTATAAAAACCCGTTACGGTCAAACACCACCGAAGTAATTCCGTTAGCTACTGCTTTTTCAGCTATTAATTTACCTACTAATTTTGCTTTTTCAATTTTAGTTACTTTTGAAGACTTGATCGATTTATCAACCGAACCAACTGCCAACAATGTTTTTCCGCCTAGATCATCAACTAATTGAGCATAGATCTCAGAATTGCTTCTGTAAACGCTTAAACGAGGACTAGCCACAGTACCTTTTACGGTTTTGCGGATCTTGTATTTGATCCTGGTTCTTCTTTCTTGTTTATTTACTGCCATCTTTCCTTATTTTAATTATTTTTTAGCTGCTGATTTACCTGCTTTTCTTCTTAATACTTCACCGGTAAATTTGATACCTTTTCCTTTGTATGGTTCAGGTTTGCGCAAGCTGCGTATTTTTGCCGCTACTAATCCTAACAATTGCTTGTCGGCACTTTCCAAAACAATTTTTGGGTTAGAGCCTTTTTCGGATGTAGTAGTAACTTTTATTTCTTTTGGTAATTCAAAATTGATGTTGTGTGAGTAACCTAACGATAACTCTAACATTTGCCCTTTATTCGCAGCGCGATAACCTACACCAACAAGCTCTTGTTCGGTTTTGTATCCTTCGTTAACACCCTTGATCATATTAGCGATCAATGAACGGTACAAACCATGCAATGAGCGATGGCGTTTTTGATCCGTTGGGCGTGTTAATACTATATGGCCGTCTTCTTTTGTAACGGTGATATCTAAATCAATTTTTTGAGATAGTGTGCCTAGTTTTCCTTTAACGGAAACTAACCCCGGGGTGATAGTTACTTCAACTCCGGTTGGCAATGTGATTGGGGATCTTCCTATACGTGACATGTTAATTTTCCTCCTGTTTCTTAATTATGAAATATAACATAAAACTTCTCCGCCTACATTTAGTTTTTTTACTTCCTTATCGGTCATTACACCTTTTGAAGTTGAAACTATTGCAATGCCCAAGCCATTTAAAACGCGCGGCATGGTTGATGCGCCTGAATACTTACGTAAACCGGGACTCGACACGCGGTCTAAGGAACGAATTGCAGATTGCTTTGTTACCGGATGGTATTTTAAAGCAATTTTAATTGAGCCTTGTTTGTTGTCGGTTGTTTCAAACTTGTAGTTTAAAATGTAGCCTTTTTCGAAAAGGATCTTAGTGATCTCTTTTTTTAAGTTGGAAGCGGGAATTTCCACTACTCTGTGATTGGCCTTAATTGCGTTACGAACGCGCGTTAAGTAATCTGATATTGTATCTGTCATTTTTTTTAGGTTTATATGTTACTCCAAATAAAAAGCATTTTGCCAAATACCGGAATAATTATATTAAACAATTATTTCATTTTTTTTTGAAGGGGGCAAATATACTAATATTTACCGTACCTCGCAATATTATTTACCAGCTCGCTTTTGTAACGCCCGGAATTAATCCGAAAAGCGCCATATCGCGAAAAATAACCCTGCTAACACCAAACATACTCATGTATCCACGAGGACGGCCGGTTAACCTGCAACGGTTGCGCATACGAACTTTAGAAGAGTTACGGGGAAGTTTTTGTAACGCATCCCAATCTCCGGCTTTCTTTAGTTCGGCACGTTTATCAGCGTACTTTTCTACTAGTTTTTTTCTTTTGGCCTCACGGGCCTTCATCGATTCTTTTGCCATTTTTTAATTAAGCTTGTTTATTTTTAAAAGGTATTCCAAATTCAGTTAATAAAGCGTATGCTTCTTTATCGGTAGCGGCGCTGGTTACAAATGTAATATCCATACCGGCTATTTTTGTTACTTTGTCAATGTCAATTTCAGGAAAAATGATCTGCTCATTCACGCCTAAAGTATAATTTCCACGTCCGTCAAATCCTTTTTCGTTAACGCCTTTAAAATCGCGAATACGAGGTAATGCCGAAGCAATTAAACGATCTAAGAATTCGTACATTTTATCACCGCGTAAAGTTACACGTACACCAATGGCAACGCCTTTACGTAATTTAAAATTAGAGATATCCTTTGTTGAATAGGTTGGTACAGCTTTTTGACCTGTAATAGTGGTCATTTCTTTTACCGCCGATTCAATTAATTTTTTATCGGAAACCGCATCGCCAACACCGTGGTTAATGCAAATTTTTTCCAACTTAGGAACCTGCATAACCGAAGAATATGCAAATTGCTTTTTTAAATTCTGTACAATTTCATCCCTGTACCTGCTCTTTAAGCGGGGTTGATATGTTGCTGTTGCTGCCATTATTTAACTGCCTCCTTAGTTTTATTTGATATACGGATCAATTTATTTGTTTTCTCATCTTTTTTTCTGCCCAAGCGAATCACTTTTCCGCCTTCTAAGAACATTAGATTTGAAATGTGTATTGAACCTTCTTTTTTTACAATACCGCCGTTTGTGTTTTTAGCACTTGGCTTTTCGCTTTTGCTTACCATGTTTACTCCTTCAACGATGGCGCGCAGTTTTTTACTGTCTATTGAAACGATCTTACCGGTTGAACCTCTGGATTCGCCAGAGATAACCTTTACATTATCGCCTTTTTTTAATTTTATTTTCGACATGACTTTAAATTTCTTTTTAGTTATAGTACTTCCGGTGCAAGGGAAATAATTTTCATAAATTGTTTATCCCTTAATTCACGCGCTACAGGACCGAATATACGTGTTCCGCGCATTTCATCTGTTGGCGTTAATAACACAGCTGCGTTATCGTCAAAACGAATGTAAGACCCATCTGCACGTCTTATTTCCTTTTTAACCCTAACAATTACAGCCTTACTTACAGTACCTTTTTTAGCGTTACCGCTTGGCATGGCATGTTTTATTGTAACCACCACTTTATCTCCAATAGAAGCATAACGTTTTTTGGTACCGCCTAACACGCGAATAACAAGCACTTCTTTAGCGCCGCTGTTATCAGCTATTGTCAGTCTAGATTCGTTTTGTATCATTTTTTCTTTTTATTACGATTAACACAAATTATTTTACTTTTTCAATCACTTCAACCAAACGCCAGTTCTTTGTTTTGCTTAAAGGGCGGGTTTCCGCAATTTTAACGGTATCGCCAATGCTGCACTCATTCTTTTCATCGTGAGCAACGAACGTGCTGGTTTTGTTAACGAACTTACCGTATTTAGGATGTTTTACTTTACGCATAACAGTAACAACAATACTTTTATTCATTTTGTTACTTTTAACAACACCCACTTTTTCTTTTCTTAAATTTCTTTCAGTATTTTCCATGCTGGTAATTATTTTTTAGTTGCTTTCGCTCCTTTTTTACGTTTGTTAACCTCGGTAATTAAACGCGCAATGCTTCTGCGGTCAATACGGATAGCTGATGGTTTTTCTACCGGAGAAATTGAATGATTAAGCGTGCTTTTGCTTAAATTTTCTTTTCCTTCCTTTATCTTATCAACTAATTCCTGATCGGATAAACTTACTATTTCTTTATTTTTCATTCGTTGTTAAATTTTAATTTTTGCCTCATGGAATTCGCCGGTAACACATTTGTGTTTGCTTCGCAAACTCATTATGGCTCATTTCATTTTACTTTTTTTACCTCTTAGTTAAAGTAACGGTTCAACTAAAATATTTATTTTTCTGCCTGTTGGTCTCGACTCCGCTCGACCTGACAAACATTTCATTTTATTATTTTACTATTTCTGCTTCAACGTAGTCTCTACGAACTACAAATTTTGTAACAATTGGTAATTTTTGTGCTGCTAAACGCAATGCTTCTTTTGCTACTGCTAAAGGCACACCTTCTGCTTCAAACAAAATACGTCCGGGTTTTACAGGAGCCATCCAATATTCAGGAGCACCTTTACCTTTACCCATACGAACCTCTGCGGGCTTTGATGTAACCGGACGGTCAGGAAAAATACGGATCCAAACCTGTCCTTCACGTTTCATGAAACGTGTAATTGCAATACGAGCGGCTTCGATCTGACGCGAGGTCATACGTGACTCAGCCATCGCTTTAATACCGAATGAACCAAAGGCTAATTCATGGCCACGTTTGGCCTTGCCCTTGATCTTCATCTTTTGCGATTTTCTAAATTTTGTTCTTTTAGGTTGTAACATGACCTTATTATTTTTTTAATTCAAAAATTATTTTTCTTCTCTCTTAGCACCTCTTTTTTTACCACCGCCAAAACGTGGTTTATCGCTGCCGCCTCTTTCATTTCCGCCTTTTTTCTCTCTCGCCATTGCAGCCCCGTTAGGGCTTAGATCGCGTTTTCCAAAAACTTCACCGCGACAGATCCACACTTTTATGCCAATACGGCCAAAAGAAGTATGTGCTTCAGCAATTGCGTAATCAATATCAGCACGTAATGTATGTAAAGGAGTTCTTCCTTCTTTGTAACCTTCTGTACGAGCCATCTCTGCCCCGCCCAAACGGCCACTCACTTTAATTTTAATTCCTTCGGCACCTAAACGCATGGTTGAAGCCATGCTCATTTTTGCTGCACGACGAAATGAAATACGGCCTTCGATCTGACGAGCGATACTATCTGCCACTAAACGAGCATCTAGTTCAGGACGTTTTATTTCGAAGATGTTGATCTGAACTTCTTTTTTAGTTAACTTTTTTAACTCTTCTTTTAATTTATCTACTTCTTTACCGCCTTTTCCGATGATAATACCGGGACGAGCAGTGTTGATTGTAACAGTAATTAATTTAAGTGTTCTTTCAATAATAATTTTTGAAATACTGCCTTTAGCTAAACGGGCCTTAAGATAAATTCTGATCTTATCGTCTTCCACTAATTTATCGGCATAGTCTGTTCCACCATACCAATTAGAATCCCATCCTTTGATGATTCCTAATCTTATACCAATTGGATTTACTTTTTGTCCCATTTTTTATTTAATATTTTTAGTATCAATTATTAAAGTTACGTGATTTGAACGCTTTCTGATCCTGTAACCGCGGCCTTGAGGCGCAGTACGTAAGCGTTTTGCCATTAAAGCACTGTCAACGTGAACTGATTTTACAAATAAAGTGCCCTCTTCTGCGCGAGAGTTACTTTTTTGTTCGTAGTTAGCAATTGCGGACTTTAATAATTTCTCTAAACGGCCTGAAGCTTCGCGTGTATTGAATTTCAATATATTTAAAGCTTTATAAACATCTAAACCCCTTACTAAATCAGCTACCTGAGCCATTTTACGCGGCGAGGTAGGACAATTGTTTAATTTAGCGAAATAGGTTGTTTTATTTTCTTCTTTGCGCTTTTCAGCTACTAATCTTTTTCTTTTTCCCATGTTATTTAATTTTATGCCCCTGTAGGTCCTGCGGCTTTTTTGTTATGACCTGCGTGGCCTTTAAATACACGGGTTGGCGAAAACTCTCCCAGTTTATGCCCAACCATATTTTCCGTTACGTAAACCGGAATAAATTTTGCACCGTTATGCACAGCAAATGTATGCCCTACAAATTCCGGCGGAATTGTTGAACGACGAGCCCAAGTCTTAATTGCAGACTTTTTGTTGCCGGCGTTCATTTTGTCAACTTTACCGGCCAGGTTGTGATCGATAAAGGGACCTTTTTTTAGTGATCTTGCCATTTTTTTGTTTTTTGTTTTGGAATCTCATTGGCGCTTCGACATGCTCAGCTACCAACTCGACCATTAAACGTTATTAATTATTTTTTTCTTCTTTCTATAATGTGTTTGTTACTTGCTTTTGACTTGTAACGTGTTTTAAATCCTTTTGCAGGTAAACCTTTACGTGAACGTGGGTGCCCTCCTGAAGCGCGACCTTCTCCACCACCCATTGGATGATCTACCGGATTCATCGCTACTGGCCTGTTGCGAGGACGACGACCTAACCAACGGCGGCGACCGGCTTTACCATGCACTTCCTGATTGTGATCTGGATTTGAAACGGCACCTATTGTTGCTTTACAAGTAATTAAGATCATACGAACTTCACTTGAAGGCATACGTAATGTAGCGTATTTACCTTCACGTGCGCTTAACTGCGCGTAAGAACCTGCACTGCGTGATAAAGCTGCACCCTGGCCCGGACGTAATTCGATGTTGTGAATAATTGTTCCTAAAGGAATCTCAGATAAAAGTAAAGTGTTTCCAATTTCCGGAGCAGCACCTTTACCCGACATTACTTTTTGCCCAACCTGAATGCCATGAGGAGCAATAATGTAACGCTTTTCGCCATCTTTATATACGATCAAAGCAATACGAGCCGAACGGTTTGGATCGTACTCAACTGTTTTTACAATTCCTTCAATCCCATCTTTATCGCGTTTAAAATCGATAACACGGTATGCTTTTTTGTGGCCACCGCCAATGTAGCGAATGGTCATTTTACCGGTATCATTACGTCCACCGGATCTTTTAGTTGGTTTTACCAAACTTTTTTCAGGCTTGTCTGTAGTTATCTCAGCAAAGTCTGCAGATAATTTATATCTCAAACTTGGAGTTAACGGCCTATATTTTTTTAATCCCATTTTTAATTTCTTTTACTAATTAAACACTTGCGTAAAAATCAATTACTTCGCCTTTTTTTAAGGTTACGATCGCTTTTTTATTACGGTTTACTCTGCCAACAGCCACACCACGCGTAGTGTTGCGGGTTTTAACTTTACCAACATATTGTTGGGTATTAACAGAGTCAACTTTTACGCTGTACATTTTTTCAATGGCAGCTTTTATTTCTAATTTATTAGCCCTTTTATCTACTACAAAACCATAACGGTTCAGCTTTTCCGCCTGAGCGGTCATTTTTTCTGTAATGATAGGCTTTACTAAAATTTCCATCTTACTTATTTAAAATTGTTTCAATTACTTTAACCGAACTTTCAGCAAGGATCACATTTTCCGCGTGTAAAATATCGTATGTATTTATATCGGAAGCGTTGATAACCTTAGTGCCATGCAGATTACGGGATGACAAATAAACATTTTTATTAGCACCACCTAAGATCAATAATGTTTTTTTATCGGATAAATTTAAATTCTTTATCAGATCAATATAGTTCTTTGTTTTTGGAGCTTCAAAACTGAAATCTTCTAAAACTGTGATCGCATTCTCTTTCGCTTTGTATGTTAAGGCAGAGATACGTGCTAAAGCTTTTACCTTTTTGTTTAATTTAAAAGAGTAATCGCGAGGACGCGGTCCAAAAGCACGGCCACCACCTACAAACAAAGGCGATTTCATTGAACCGGCGCGGGCACCACCCGTACCTTTTTGACGTTTTAATTTTTTTGTGGTACGTGCGATCTCAGCACGTTCTTTTGATTTGTGTGTACCCTGACGTGAATTAGCTAAATGCTGTTTTACATCAAGATAGATACAATGATCGTTTGGTTCAGCGTTAAAAATTGAATCAATTAGGTCAACTTTTTTAGCTGTTTTTTTACCACTTATATTTACTATTTCTACTTGCATGATTACTTCTCAATTAAAACGTAAG
>JANYBY010000085.1 GCA_025360565.1 Bacteroidota bacterium | reverse complement strand
TTAAAAACGCTTCGTCTTTTATCATTTTCAGAGGCTTGTTGTTATCGGATTGGGTTCATGATTAAAAAAAAAGATCTTAATATTTTTATTCGGTTAGATAAGGATCTTTACTCATTGCTAATTGCCTAACATTTTCTAATACATGCCTCATATAATTTCGCCATATTAGTTTAGTGAACAAAAAATGAAAAGGATAAAACAGTATACCGTTTGAAAACAATGTGTAAATATATTGCACTTCAATTTTACCATTGGGTAGTTGATCAGTTATCCATTCTCCTTGAAATTTTTCAAAACCAAACATCCACGAACTAAATTCACAGATCTCAATTTTCCAATAATGGTTTTCTTCTCTAGCTAATACTTTGTCGAGCGAAGTTTCGCCGCCTTTAACTACCATAGATTTTCCTAAATGTACTTTCCTGCTGCCACCAACTTTTCCCCAACTTTCATCTTCTGTGCAATGTGTCACCCTTGGCGTAATGCCATATCCCTTGTGCACTTTGGTAATATCACAGAGCATTGGGCTTTTAAAAGCCCTTTCCAAAGTACTATCAAATATTGTAGAGATCTTAGTTTTTGTCTGCATACTTTTTTTGTATGAGTATTAAGAGGGCGGAGAAGGTGATCACAAATAATCGAGCATCTTTTTCTCCACTTCTTCGCTTTCCCAATTTTTTTCAATCCCGGGCAATGCCATTACCTTATCCATTATAGCCTGCTGCCTTGTGCCTTCCTGCAATGCGGTACTATAGCGTATGTGCGGACTGTAAGTAACCATGCTGTAAAAGGGGATCCATTTATCAGGGTATTTTTGAGAAAATTTCGCTTCAATTTTTTTCTGTAATAAAAATTTTGGATCTGCCGTTTTATCGCGCATTTCAATAAAATTGGCAATGGCCATGTCTGCAATAGCGTCCCCATCAGGTTTACGAAGATTTTGATATTCGGGCATAATTTTATTCCAATCCTCTTTGTGTTTATCAATGAGCTCATTTAAAACCACACAATCTTCAAAACCGCAATTCATACCTTGCCCGTAAAAAGGCACAATGGCGTGGGCCGCGTCGCCTATCAGCGCGATCTTATTATCAAAGGTCCACGGAAAACATTTTACAGTTACAAGAGATGAGACGGGGTTTGCAAAAAAATCTTCAAGTAGGGTTGGCATTAAAGGAACCGCGTCGGGAAATTCTTCATTGAAAAATTTTGATACCGCATCTTTGGTTTGTAAATTTTTAAAGGATCTTTCCCCTGCAAAAGGTAAAAATAAAGTACAGGTAAAATTACCGTCTAAATTGGGCAGGGCTATCATCATAAAACTGCCGCGAGGCCAAATGTGAAGGGCGTTTTTTTCTAATAAAAATTTTTCTCCGGCACCGGGAGGAATAATTAATTCTTTATAACCGCAATCAATATAATGCTGGTTATATTCAAACCTATCGCTGCTAAGCTGCATGTTTAAACGCGATGAGGCAAAGGCACCATCTGCACCAAAGATCATATCGGCGTTTTGTTTAACGGTTTGCTGCGTTGAATCGTTAATAAATTCACATTCCAACGTAGCGCGGTTAATGTGCGAGCAGCGCTTGTCAAAATGGATCTTCACATTTTTTTGTTGTTCGGCAAGATCCATTAAGCGCATATTTATTTCGGCTCGCGAAACTGAATAAATGGCTTGTTCATCTTTACCGTATTTTTGAAAAACAGTTGTTCCGTCCTTGTGATGAATTTGCCTTCCATACATTGGAATGGCAATTTTTTTTATTTCATCGGATATGCCAACGCCCGCAAGGCCTCTCCAACCGCGGTCGCTCAATGCCAGGTTGATGGATTTGCCTGCGTTCATTTTAATTTTGCGCATATCGGCGCGGCGTTCGTAAATATTTATTTTATAACCGCGCTTTGCTAAATATATTGAAAGTAAAGAGCCAACCAGGCCGGCACCCACTATTGTTACGTTTTTTTCCATGATCAAATTTACTTAAATTAAATTTCCCAAACTGCTAATTTATTTCTTTCTTTTTTAAAAGAGCCAACCAAAAAATCATGATCTTTATAGATACTTCTAAACAGTTTATATTTACTTTCTTTGAACTCATCTTGCTTAAATTTTATTTCAAGAGCCTTTTTATCTTTTAAAACAAAATCAACCTCGTTTTGTTCGGTGGTTCGCCAGTATTTAATATCGTAATCTTTGTAATGTTGTAATAGTTGTTGCAACGCTTGATTTTCGAGTAAAATACCTTTATCGATTCTTAAATTTAAACGGTTAAAATTATTTAGTAAAGCATTTCTAAATCCATTATCTTGAAAAAAAAGCTTCGGCATTTTAACTAATTCTTTTGAATAATTGTTATAGAACGGTTTTACTAGAGTAATATGAAATGACTTTTCGAGTAAATGCAAATAATTATTTATTGTGGGAACGGTTGCTTTAACCATTTTGCTTAGATCATTTACATTTAGTTGTCCGCAGCATTGAGCTGACATTAATTCAAGCATCATTCTGAATTCACTGCTTTTTCGTACACCGTTATCAAATAGGTCTTTTTGAACGTAAGAGGTTGATATTTCGGTAAGAATATCAATTTTTTCCTGTACATCGTTTGTTTTTACAACGGCCGGATAGCCCCCAAAGATCAGGTATTCATCAAACAGACCTTCCATTTGAGGGCAAAGTAATAACGGAATGTTATTTTTTGACTGAAGGCCTTTTGCCAAATAACTAAAATGATCTTTACCTTTTTTATATAGAACAAATTCGGCAAAGGAAATTGGTTTTATATGAAACAAGCGTTTTCTTCCGGCCAAACTATCTTTAAATTTTTCATCTATATAAAAAGCGGAGCTGCCCGTAACTACCAACTTTATATTATCTTTAAATTCATCATAAAGTAGTTTTAAAAAGTTGCTGGGATTTTTGAGGTACTGTATCTCATCTATAAATACAATTGTTTTTTTTCCTTTTTTTTTAGGGACAAAATCAAAAATATGGAGTGGGTTTTCGTTAAAGGCATGTAAATAGTTTTCAAATTCCAAGTTAAAATGATAAAATTCCTTATCCCGGCTTTGAAGCTTTTCTTGTAATTGCCGCATAAGCGTGGTTTTACCTACCTGCCGAGACCCTGTAAGCAGGGTAACTTCAGGCGCATCAAGATGTTTTGATAAGCGCGGATTCTCAGTCCTTACAATTTCCTTCACCCCCAAATGTACTATTTTAATTCTATATTATCAATATTATCGGTTTTTTATATAGTTATACTATTAATATTATCGGTTTTTATTGTATTTATACTATTACTATTATCGGTTTTTGACTAAAATTTAATAAAATCTAACATAATCCCTTCCTTTATTGATGTGAGGCATTTTATTACCTTTGCCCCGTGCAAAAAGAATTCGAATCGAACATAAATAAAAAGCAGCTTTTTAATAGAAAAAAGACACTGCTTTTGGCCTTAAGCGGCGGAGTAGATTCGGTTGTTTTGGCGCATCTTTTAAAAGCCGGTAAATATGATTTTACTTTAGCGCATTGTAATTTTAAATTAAGAGGAAAAGAAAGCGATTCCGATGAAAAGTTTTGTATTGCTCTTGCAAAAAAACTTGGCATAAAAATTCACACTATTCAGTTTGATGTAAAAAAATATTGCAAAACACATAAAGTTAGCGTTCAAATGGCCGCCCGTACTTTGAGGTATAGTTGGTTCTTTGAATTGATTGAAAAAGAAAAATTTGAGCACTTAATTACGGCCCATCATGCCGACGATTTAATTGAAACTGTTCTTATTAATCTGCTTCGAGGTACCGGTATTAAAGGGCTTCATGGTATTCGTGAAAAAAGTGATATTGCAATTAGGCCCTTACTTCCGTTCTCAAAACAGGAAATTATAAGCTTTGCCAAAACTAAAAAAATAAAATTCAGACTGGACAAAAGTAATTTGGAAGATAAATACGAGCGTAATTATTTAAGATTAAAGGTTATTCCCCTATTAAAAAAATTAAATAATTCGCTTGAAACCACTTTTTTAGAGAACAGTTTTCGTTTCCGGCAAGAAGCAGGTATTGTAAAGGATCATTTGATGGAAAGCGGATTGAGACTGGTTAAAAACAGGAACGGATCGGTTAGTATTGATAAAAATAAATTAAAATTCGAAAAACACAAAGAAACCCTTTTGCACTTTTTGCTTTCTCCGTATGGTTTTACTAAAACGCAGCAGCAAAATATTTTAAATAATATTGCCCATGATAAAGATCCGGGTAAAGTGTTCACTTCCGGAAAATTTAAATTGAATATTGAAAGAAATGAATTAATCATTTCTGAAAACACAAACAAAAAAACTGAAGAAATAAAGATCAGCTCTTTAAACGAATTTAAAAAGCAATCATTATTTAAAATTACCAATGAAACTCATTTTACATCACCAAAAAAAAACGAATTACTGATCGATGAAGCTCGATTAATTTTTCCTTTAAAGGTGAGAGCCACGCAAACAGGAGATCGGTTTAAACCCTTTGGGATGAAGGGATCTAAGCTGCTGAGCGATTTTTTTAAAGATGAAAAATTAAATACCGGAGATAGAAATGAAGTGAAATTATTGATCAACGGAAACGGCGAAATTATTTGGGTTATTGATTACCGCAGTGATGAACGGTACAGAGTTGACCCTAAAAAAAAGCAATTTTTAAAAATTTTGGCACTTGAATAAGGACGGAATACTATTTGAAGAGAAACAATACATGGGGCATAACCGTTTAAGTATGGTTACAAGGTATTTATTAGCCATGTTTTGTTTTATTGGATATTATTGGAGCGAAAATCCAAAGCCGGTTCAGGTTTCTTTTTTGAGGATCGGATCATATCCTATTCAGGATGGGGGTGGTTCGGGATTTGTTTTTTTTATTGTTGGCATTAGTATTCTTGCGCTTTCGGCGGGCTTAACCTATATTTTACATATTAACACAAAAGTATTTGCGGGAACATTGATCCTCGACGGGTTTTGGACCGCACGGAAAGTTAAAATAGAATTAAACAGCATTGTTACTATTCGAAAAGGCCGATACGTTAAAAGTATTTTAAGAAGGGCCGTTTATAACCTGCATAATAAGGGAGTTATCCGATTTTATACCAGCGGCGAAGATTTCGTTGAATTATGTGATAAAAGCGGACTAATTTATAGAATTGGCAGTCAAAAAATAAATGAACTGTACATTGCCCTTGAGTCCGAAATAAAAAATATTAACAACTGAAACCCTTGAGTGTTAATTTTCGTAAATATTAACGGCTGAAATTAGTTTGGCCTTGGTCTCTTATTATTTCATTATTAAAAGCACACAATATGACTGCAACACCAACCTACGAATTGATTGAGAAAGAAAAATTAGAAGGCTTAAAATTTCCATCGCACGAAGTTTTAAAAGATCATGAAAAGATCGTTGACAGGCGAAGAGAGTTGGATAGGGCACTAACCCTTGGAAATCTGGAACATTCAAAAATTAAAATTTATTTTGAGGATGATCAGTCAAAAAAAGTTGTAGAAACAACCGTGTGGGGTGTAACTGATAAAAGAGTGATCTTAAAACAAGGGTTGGTTATTCCAATTCACAGGGTACATTCCATTAAGATATAAAATACAAGATCGCAAAAACAAAAGGCGCCACAAAAATAAGGCTGTCAAAGCGGTCTAAAACTCCGCCGTGCCCCGGCATTATTTTGCCACTATCTTTAATTCCCGATTCACGTTTTAGTTTGCTTTCAACAAGGTCGCCAATGGTTGCAAGTATTGGAACAGTTATACCGAAAACAGCCCAGGGAATATTTAATTTGCAAAAATGTTCAAAAATAAAACTCAAGGCAAACGTTAATAGTACACCTATGATCGTTCCTTCCCAGGTTTTTCCGGGCGATACACGTTCTATCATTTTATGTTTTCCGAAAATGCTTCCGCCTATATAAGCAAAGGTATCGTTGCTCCAGATCAAAAAAATAATTCCGAGAATTAATTTCGGGTCATAATCCGAAGTTTGCCAACTTTCATTATTTAAAAAAGCGCTTTGGTTCAATAAACCGAAAGGCAATACAACATATAAAATAGCGCCAATGGTAAATAAAGTATCTTTTATGGAGTGCTCTTTTTTACTGAAGAGCGCACGGGCAAACAATATTAAAGGCATGATGATCATGAACGAATTCAAACATTTTTGAATGATGGAAAGCACAAAAGGATCAACATCAGAAAAATTAATAAAACGCATATAAATGATGCTACCACAAATAAATCCCGTTATTTTAAACGGTTTTGCCCCTAATTTTTCAGCAATTTTATAAAATTCGTGCAAACCTGTTAAGGCCACCACAAAAAAGAAAATACTGAAACTGTAATAATTCCAATAAACACTTCCAATAAGCAAAATACCAAACACAATAGCGCTTAAGGTTCTGGTAGCAAATGTTTTGGTATTTAATGCCATATTACAAAGGTAAAATTAATTTATTGAGACGCTAATTTAAAGAAAATTGAATCGTTTTTTACTTTGGTTTCAGGGATAAAAATAAAAATTTTAAAATCTTAAAAAAAAAGTATAAACGGTTCGATTTTTTTTTGTAAATTTAAATGCAAGTTGGTCTATCGCCGCAATGTTAAAGTTGTGGAGGAAAGTCCGGGCAACACAGAGCAACCTGCCATTTGAAAAAGTGGGTGCAAAGTAGTAATGTTTTGTAACAGAAAGTGCCGCAGAAACCAAGTAGCCTCGGGGTTAAACCCGGGGTGATAGTGAAAATGTGAGGTAAGAGCTCACGGGCTTGATCAGTAATGATCGGGTATGGTAAACCTCGGGTGTTGAAAGGCCAAATAGGTTGCAGTAATTAAGGCGGCTCGTCTTATCTTCGCAAGAAGAACTGCAATGGGTAGGTCGCATAGATAAATGATGGATATATTATTTGGTAACAAATGATGAAACAGAACCCGGCTTACAAACTTGCTTTTTTAAAGAACTGAAAATGATAAAACGGTTACTTTTTTTAATAGTATTTATTTCTTCTTTGTGCGGCAAGGCTCAATGCCCGCAAGTGTTCGACTATTTAGGTAACCCTTCTTCAAACCCATATTGGTTAAGCTGTTCGGGAAGTACTCTATACACACTTAATTTTCAAGCGCCTACAAGTTGGGGTCCATACACAATTATTTGGGGTGATGGAAATCCAAATCAGGTTGCCGGTGCCTACGTTGCCAATTCAATTATTACACACACATACACATCGTTGGTTCCGGATACATTTGTGGTTAAATTAATAATTCCCTCTTTAAATTGTACGTTAACAGGCGTAGTTGTAATGGAAAAGCCAGTTAACGCTTCCATGCAAATTCCTTTGGGTGGAATTACTACAGGTTGCGCCCCTGCAATTATGTCCTTTATTAATTCAAGTACCGATGTAAGTAAAACAACTCACTTTCAATGGAATTTTGGTGATGGTAGTCCTTTAGCAAATTTTACATTTACAAATGCAGGGCAAACGGTCTCGCACGTATATCTCCCCGGCACCGTTAATTGCCAAACTTCCGTCACGCTCAAAGCATGGAATTATTGCAGCCAGGGAAATACAACCATTGCAACGTATAATCCTATTCAAATTTACGATTTAGATGTTGCCGCCATTACTCCCGATAAAATTACAAGATGTTGGCCCGATAATGTTTTTACATTTACAAACACCACCGCGCGAAATTGTGTGCCGCAAGGAAATACTTTTCAGCGACAAGAATATTGGAACTTCGGGAATTATTGGGGAATGCCCGGCGATTCTATTTATAATTGGAGACCATGGCCGCCCACATTACCCATTACCATTGCTTATCCTGCTATTGGTACTTATTCCATCATGCTGAGAGATAGCGACCTTTGCGGTGTAAGTGTATCGATTATAAATATTAATATTGTTAACCCACCAACAGCCGGTGTTATTGCGCCTGCCGGGCCTTTATGCCAAAACGTTCCTCTTACGTTTACAAACAGTAGTTCGCTCGGTGTATCTTATATGTGGAATTGGGGAACCGGCGGAGGCTTTGTAAATCTTGGTCCCGGAAATAAAACAAATATTTTTGCCTTACCCGGAACATACACAGTGCAGGTTGCAGCCTTTGTACCCGGCGGTGGCGCGTCATGTTCAAGCACCGCCAATGTGGTAGTTACTATTTTACCTTCTCCTTCGTCAAACTTTACAAATAATCCTTCGTTTGGTTGTAGTGTTTTAAATAATGTGGTGTTCAACGATCTCTCGGGAGGGGCGGTGGCATGGAACTGGAATTTTGGAAATTTAAATACAAGCACACTGCAGGTGCCGCCGACGCAGAATTACACAACCACAGGAACGTACACCGCTTCATTAATTGTTACAAGTATTAACGGATGTACCAATACAAAAACCACTACTATAAATGTTTATCCTAATCCTGTTGCAAATTTTTCGCCCTC
Organism: Bacteroidota bacterium; assembly: GCA_025360565.1. Taxonomy (GTDB): domain Bacteria; phylum Bacteroidota; class Bacteroidia; order B-17B0; family Aurantibacillaceae; genus Aurantibacillus. The sequence goes on along the minus strand of JANYBY010000085.1, from coordinate 6,281 downwards.
ATCAACCTGTGTTGGCAGCGTAACAAATTTTACCAATACATCAACAGTAACAGGAACTAACGCAATAACAAGTTTTACCTGGGATTTTGGTGATGGCTCGCCCAATAATTTTACACAAAATCCCGTTCACACTTATACTGCTCCGGCTGTATATAGCGTGCAATTGACGGTGGCAACGGCTTTTTGCAGCGGTAGCATCACAAAAACAATTTCAGTTAACGTAACACCAACTGCTGATTTTATTTACAGTCCAACTGTGGGCTGTACGCCTTCATTGATCAATTTTACAAATACAAGTATAAGTGCTACAAGTTATTTATGGAAATTCGGAACTGTTCCTACGGCAACTTCAAATGCAACAAACCCTTCGTTTACATATACTAACGGTTTGCAGGTTAACCAGATTTTTACGGTCACGCTCATTGCCCAAACGGGCGCAGGCTGCAGCGATAGCATAAAAAAGAATGTAACTGTTTTTCCAAAACCGGTTGCCAATTTTACGGCTAATTTAGTGCCGGGCTGTTCGCCTTTACCTTTAACGTTTACAAATAATACCATTGGTGCAACTACTTATTCGTGGAATTTTGGAGATGGTAATTCTTCCATCGCAACAAATCCTGTTCATACTTATACAAATAATTCTTTGTTGCTGGTCACAAACACGGTTCAGTTGGTTGCTACCAATAGCCTTGGCTGTACCGATTCTTACACGCAAACCATAACTATTTTTCCGCAGCCTTTCTTTTCGTTTACAATGATCCCTGCAAGTGGCTGTACACCATTATCAATTAGTTTTCCGCCGGTATTAGGGGCCGTAAGTTATACTTGGAATTTTGGTGATGGTTCACCGCTTTCTAATTCTCCCAACCCAACACATATTTTTACAAACACGTTAATTACCAATCAAACTTATACGGTTACGTTAATGGCGAGCAACGCCTTTGGATGTTTAGATACCACTTATGGTTTCCCTGTAATTTTTACCAAGCCAACGGCAAACTTTACGCCAACGCCAAACTCAGGCTGTTCGCCTCTTGCCATTAACTTTACAAACACCTCTGTTGGAAATACCGGAAGCGCCTGGGATTTTAATAACGGACAAAACTCCGTTGGCACTAATCCCACTATGACGTTTACTAACGTTCCGGGCTCTGCCGCCACAACCTATAGTGTTAAACTCGTTGTTGTGAATGGTAGCAATTGTTTTGATTCAATCATAAAACCCGTAAATTTATTTGCCACGCCAAAAGCTTTGTTTAATGTTGATACTCCTGCGTGTGCGCCTAAAGTACTCACTTTCACCAACACTTCTCTGGGCGCAAATACGTATAGCTGGAATTTTGGCGACGGAGGTTTATCAGGACAAAGTAATCCTACTCACCCTTATATTAATAACGGAAATTTAAATTTAAATTTCACGATTACACTGAGAGTATTCAACGTAAATAATTGTAAAGACTCAATTCTTGTTCCAATTTCTATTCATCCCGCAGCGCATTTTTCTATTGTAGCGAAACCGGATAGCGGCTGCGCTACGCTTAAAGTAAATTTTTCACCGATCGCGGGGGCTCAACAGTATCAATGGACTTTCGGCGACGGTAATGTAGCTTCAACTGCAAGTGTAAGTAATTCGTTTGTTAACGGAGGTTTAACAACAAAAGTTTATACAGTTTCATTAATTGTAAAAAATCAATTTGGTTGCGCAGATACACCGAAAAAAATAATCAAGGTTTTTCCAAAACCAACAGCTTTGTTTCAGGCCGATCCATTAACAGTGTTTGTGCCAAATCAATCGACCTCATTTTTTAATTTATCTTCAGGCGGAACAATTTTTACCTGGAATTTTGGCGATGGAACAAACTCATCCGATAATTCTCCTTCCCATACGTATGAAACCCCTGGTGAATACAGTGTTATTTTGATTGCTGCTAATAACGCAGGTTGCAAGGATACCTTTCAATTACCCGATAAGATCATTGCTTTAGAAGAACCAACTGTGCAAGTGCCCAACGCCTTTACGCCAAACGGCAACGGTTCGCCGGGAAATACATTTGATCCAAGAGACAAAAGCAACGATATTTTTCATCCAAATTTAAAAGGAGTGGATAAATATAACTTAAGTATTTACTCTCGCTGGGGCGAATTATTATTTGAAACAAAAGCCACCACCGAAGGTTGGGACGGTTATTACAAAGGTAAATTATGTATTCAGGATGTTTATGTTTGGAAAATTACAGCAACATTTATTGATGGCAAAAGATATAGTAAAACGGGAGACTTGTTACTTTTAAGATGATGCGAAATAAACATATTTTAGGTTTTTTATTTTTGATGGCGGTAAGCTCTTCTCTTTTTGCGCAAAACAAGGAAGTAAAAGAAGCGCTAAAAGAAGCGCAGGTAAGTTTTGATATTGAAGATTATTTTAATGCTTTACCTTTATATAGAAAGGTATTAGTAAAGGATAAGAAAAATGAAAAAGCGGGGCTTAACGCTGCGGTTTGTATGATTAGGCTGAATTTTGCCGTTGATAGTTTATATTTTTTAATTCCGAATTTAAGCGCATCCTCATTAATTGATTCTAAATATTATTTGGCAAAGATCTATCACGAACAAAGACATATTGACGATGCCTTACAGCAATTAATTGCTTACGGAAAAGAAAATTCGAAAAAACGAATGCACAGCGATGAAGAGGTGTACAGGTTCATTGACATTTGTAAAGCGGCAAAAATTTTCATGGCCAAACCTCATAGATCAGTCATAAGGAATATGGGGTCGGAAATTAATTCAGCTTTTTCTGATTACGTTCCCATTGTTTCGTCGGACGAACAAATAATTTATTTCACATCGCGAAGAGAAGGAAGTTCAAATAATAAAAAAGATGTGAATGGAAATTATCACGAAGATGTGTATGTGAGCTATAAAGAAAAAGGCAAATGGAAAAAAGCCGAAAACATTGGAGCACCCATAAATACAGAAACGAATGATGCATGCGTTGCACTCAGTCACGACGGGCAGCACATGATCGTTTACCGCACCGCGACCGACCAAGTTCACGGACATTTATATACCACGAAAATTGGAAAGGATAATAAATGGGAACCCCTTCAAATGTTTGGTAAAGAAGTAAACTCACAATTTATAGAGACTAGCGCATGTTTTACAAACGATACCAGCGAAATTTATTTTACAAGTAATAGACCCGGCGGCTATGGCGGCAAAGATATTTACCGTTTAAAGCATTTGCCGAATGGGCGATGGGCACTGCCTTTTAATTTAGGGCCAAGTGTAAATACCGCTTACGATGATGATGCGCCGTTTTTGCATCCCGATGGTGTAAGTTTATATTTTAGCAGCAAGGGCCACATGAATATGGGTGAATACGATGTTTTTAAAAGTGTTTTAAATATGGAAACGGATCAATATTCCAAAGCGGAAAATTTAGGGTATCCTATTAACGATGTGGGCAACGATATATTTTTTGATATAAGTGTGGACGGTCAGCGCGCGTTTTATTCTTCGATAAAAGATGAAACTTTTGGAGGTAACGATCTATATGAAATTGATACACGCTTTGGCGATAATGATCTGAAAGTAAAACATGGCACAGCATTCACAAATAATTTACCCGATAAGGTTAAGATCACATTATTGGATAATGAAGGGAATTTAGTAACGGGCACTTTTAATTCGAATCCTAAGACCGGAAAATTTATTTTAGTGATGAATCCTTTAAAATCGTACAAAGCAATTGTGGAAAGAGAAGGATTTACCACCCTTGTTGTAAACCTTGACCCGCTAGCCTTTGAGACCGGCAATAAAGAGCTTGAATTTAAACTGGATAAAAAAGCAAATTGAAAAAAAGTGTAAGCATATTAATTCTTTTAATTTCAACTGCAAAATTGTTTGCGCAGGATCCACAATTCACACAATTTTACGCGAACCCTTTGTATTTAAATCCCGCTTTTACAGGTTTAACTTACGAACACAGGTTCTCAGCTGTTTATCGTAACCAGTGGCCCGGGATAAAGGGAATGTATAGTACGTATATGGCATCGTACGATTACAATGCTAGTGAAGCAAACCTTGGCATTGGCGGTTTTGTTTTGCAGGATAAGCAAGGTGTAGCAAATTTAGTAAGTACACAAACCGGTGTTAATTTTGCATACAGAATCAAGACCGGAAAATTTTCGGAGGCAAGGGGAGGAGTGATGATAGCATACGGACAGAAAAAAATTGACCGTACCAAATTAACGTTTAACGATCAGTTCATAACCGGATCTTCGGCCTCGCAAGATATTGCCGCTATAAACCAGGTAAATTATTTTGATATGGGCATTGGCGGTTTGTTTAACTCCAGAAATTTTTGGGGCGGTATGGCCGTGAAACATATTAACCAGGCAAACACAAGTATGACGGGAGGCGTAGAGCCATTGCCCGTTTTGTTCACCGCTCACGGCGGATACCGTTATGTTATAAAAGCAATGGGCTCGAGCCGTACAAAATTAGTGGAGTATTTAACTTTTTCAATGAATTACAGGCACGAAGCAAAATACGATCAGTTGGATATTGGCGGATATTATTTTAATAAATTAATAAATGTTGGTGTATGGTACCGCGGTTTACCATTTAAAAAATATAAATTAGGTTATCCTAGCCGCGAAGGAATTGCATTATTAGTAGGCGTTGAAATACCCGACAGAAATGTACGTATTGGTTACAGTTACGACATTACCATTTCTAATTTAGGATTTAATAATACTGTTGGCGCCCATGAAATTACCGTTGTTTACGAAGTTGCCAGAAAACGAAAACGTAATAGAAGGGTGCTGGTAACTTGCCCTAAGTTTTAGATTGAAGGATGGAACGCGGATGACACTGATTTTTAGGATTCAAATATGATTTTAATCCGCGTAAATCATATCCCGATAGCTATCGGGACCGCGTCATCTGAGTTCTAACTAAGTCTTAAGCTTCGTAAACTTCTCAGCCATTTTTACGGCTTCGTATAAATTTACAATACCGCCGTTTTTTCCGAGTTTTTCAAATTTAATTAATTCATCGGGAGTTCCTCTTTCGTGCGGTTTAATTACTTTTTTGCCTTTGTATGTTTTTAAACTGCTTTTAATTAAGATCTTTTTTATTTGCTCCGGTGTTAAACTCGGAAAGTAGGATTTTAAAACCGCCGCAACACCGCAAGCCGCGGGGGTTGCCATACTGGTACCACTGGCATCTTTATAAGTGTTTTTTGGAGTGGTAGAATAAATTTCAACTCCCGGCGCAAAAAGATCAACCGTTTTTTTACCATAATTTGAAAACGATGCAATAATTTTATCGTCCGGTTTCCAACTCAAAGCGCCAATGTCCATAAAATTAGTGGCCTCTTTGCCATTTTCAAATTTTTTGCATGGGTAATGTGTTTCAATATCAATGTCTACATGATCGTTACCCGCGGCGTGCATTAATAATACGCCTTTGCTTTGCGCGTATTTTACAGCTTCGTCCACCACTTTTTTATCCCAGCTAAATTTTTTCCCGAAGCTCATATTTAAAATTTTAGCGCCGTTATCCACCGCGTATCTAATGGCCGCTGCCACATCTTTGTCGCGCTCATCGCCATCCGGCACACAACGCACAGCCATAATTTTTACATCGGCGGCAACACCGTTCATGCCAATGTTATTATTTCTGGCGGCCGCAATTATTCCGGCGCAATGCGTTCCATGAAAACTGTTCGGCCCATTGCAATCGGGGTTACCGTAATTTCTGTCGTTAGGGTTATTGTAATCATCGCCAACAATACTACTTCTCGGATCAAAATCTAAATTAACACCGCATTCAACATAAGGCTTGTAATGATCCATGCCATCTTTAACACCATCCAATATATCGCCTAAGGAGGCCGATTGTCCGCTTTTAAACATGGCATTGGCGATCATTTTCATTTGGATGTCCGCTTTTTCGGAAGGAGTAAATTTTTCGAGAGCGGCCGCGTCTACTTTTTCTACACCCAGTTTTTCTTTTACTTTACTATCAAGTTTAGAAATTCCATCGTAAATAAATTTCATCTGATTATAACCGCCTTCAAATTTATCTTTTGTTTTGGTCCAAACATCTTTTACGTCAAGGTATAGTTTGAATTCCGTTTTTTCTGCTTTGGTCTTAAGGTCCGCTTCGGTTTTACCGTCGTATTTTGGTTTTAATTTTCTTAAAAGCCTTGTACACTCTAAATTATCACAATCAATATTTTTTCCATCTTTACCGCCAATAAAATTCCAGCC
>JANYBY010000053.1 GCA_025360565.1 Bacteroidota bacterium | reverse complement strand
TGCCACTCTTCACATCTCGAAATAAAATAAAAAACAGCCGAAAAAATATCGAAATAAAAATCCCTTCCTGATCCGTTCCTATAAAAATAGATCATATCATTTTTAATTTCAGGCACAGGTTTTTTTTCGGCTGCACCTTTTTCAGAGAGTAAACCGTGCGGTAAAATTCTTAATGCACCCTCAATTTCTTTTGTAGAATAATTTATTTTAGGATCTTTTGATCCTTCAAACTGCTTGCTATCACTCGTAAGTAAATAGTTAACCTTCAAAACATGATTAAAAATAAATTCACAAACATAATTTATTCTGTTCCCTATTTCTTCTGAAAAAATGAGGATCGAAGCCTCGCTTTTAATCTCGCCAAGGTCTAACAATTTATGTAAACCCGCTTTATCCATTATTTTAACTGACTTATAATTTTTAAGATCCTTTCGGTGGCTTTACCATCCCACAGATCAGGGATTCGTCCGCTTTTGTAAGTGCCGGTCTCAATTTCTGAAATGCATTTTTTTACAAGCTCCAGATCAAAAGGTAATAAAGTATTTGTTCCTTCATCCACCGTAATTGGGCGTTCGGTATTTGGTCTTAAGGTTAAACAGGGTTTTTGGCGAAAAGTAGATTCTTCTTGTATGCCACCGCTATCGGTTAAAATAAATTTACACTGTTTTACCAATTTCTGAAAAGCAAAATAATCCAGAGGCTCGGTGCACACCAAGTTTTTATTCACTTCAAACTCTTTATGCAAATTAAATTGTTTGGCGTTTTTAATGGTACGCGGATGAACCGGAAAAATGATCTTGTACTTTAGTGTTACGTGCTTTATCAGCTCGATCAATTTTTTAAACTCGCTTTCAACATCCACTGTCGCGGGGCGGTGCATGGTCATTAACACAAAAGGCGAATCGTTTATTTTTAATTCATTTAAAACATCCGATGCTTCAATTTCTTTTTCAAACGCCACCATGGTATCTATCATGGTATTGCCAACCACATTAATTTTGTTTTTTGTTTCACCTTCTGCCAATAAATGTTTTTCGCCGCTGGGTTCGGTCACAAAAAACAGATCGCTTAATTTATCGGTAATAATGCGGTTAAATTCTTCGGGCATTGTTTTATCAAAACTTCGCAAACCCGCTTCAATATGCGCCAGTTTAATTTCGTGTTTATTGGCAAATAAAGCTCCAGCTAAAGTAGAGTTTACATCCCCCGGAACCATCATCAGATCAGGTTTTCCTGTTTTATCAATCAATTCTTCGAGCTTAATCATTATCTCGGCAATTTGTTTATTGGCAGAAGCGGGAGAGATATTTAAAAAATGATCGGGCATTAAATTGAATTGGCGAAAAAAAACATCCGCCATTTTTTCATCGTAATGCTGCCCCGTGTGGATCAATGAAATTTTTATTTCCGGAAAATGTGCCGCGGCAATTTTTTTGAATTGAGTTACTTTAATAAAATTTGGGCGTGTGCCAATTAAAATAAATACTTTCACCTTAATTACTTTTTATCGTTTCGCAGTTTTACATAACTCAAACTGAACTTAGGCTTTAATAAGGCGTTGTTTGACCCCGCTAAAATAACCCTCTCAATATAATTATCTCTTCGTGGTGTGTACAAAGGTGTTGGGTCGGCTACCACCAAATAAAATCCGTAATTGGTTGATCTGCCTCTTAATATTGATTGTACTTGCCGCGCGATATTAAACACGTATCTGTTATTCGTCGCGTCAAAATTACCATCGTATCTTGCCAGATCGGTTATGTTGAGCTCGTCTAAAGCAAACAGCTCGCGGCTGTCGGTAGAAATTGGAAGAAGCGCTAATTTTGGCGGCGGTAAATATTGCCAGCCCGGTGTAATAAAACTTGGATCCAGATTAAAAATAACTTCAGCTCTGTTAACCGAAACGGGAAACGAATCGGCATAATTGTTAATGCTTGGAATATAGAATTTTACTTTAGTGCCTCCAAGGCCCTTTAAATATAAATTATCTTTTCCAAGAGTTGTATCGTGTTTTATAATTTGCTGATATAAATTTGAAGAGGGCGGTAATTCGTTTGAATGATATTTTACAGTATTAAACTTATCTGAAGTGCTGCCCGAAAAAGAAAAATACGCTTTTTTATTTGTCTTTGTTGCCGAAGGTGTTCCGTTCTGATAATACAAATACAATCCGCTTATAGCATCTTCCACATCATACTTAGCAATTAAACCTTGCGCGCTAACCGGATTTAAATTTGTGCCTTCGGTTGTAATGTAAAATCCCTTATACGTATTTTGAAAAATTGTATTATCTGCTAAATACGTTGTGTTATTTAACATCGCCTTGGCATAATTATTATCTATCGGTATTCTTATAACATATCTTCCTAATAACGTATCCATCTTAACCTCGGCATTTGCCAGTAACGAATTTTTATTATGAAAACCATCCTGATTCGTGTAATAAGCTACCGAATTAGAGATGGCTGTGCTGATGGGAAAAACAGAATAGTTTAATGTTATGGTGTTGTTTCCAATAAAATTCAAATCCTGCACCGTTAAAATTATTTCGGCCGAAACTAAATTAGCATCCAAACCAAAATCAGTACCTACTACGCCGTTCGGAATATTTAAATTAACATAAAGGCCAACATCCGTCCTTCCAAAATACGGATCATGATTGCTTCCCAAAAATTTAAACCGATCGCTGAACGAAGCAATTGTGTCGTACTTTACAGTATGCGCGTAAATTTTAGAAGTATCGCTGAATGTGGTACCCAAAACATCGGTAGCAGGCTGCCCCCCAACACCCAAAACACTGGTGTCTTTTTTACAAGCAAAAACAAGCACCAAAATGGCCGCCAAAAAAATATGTTTTACGGTTTTCAATTAAGCTGTCTAAAGTAAATATTTATTACTGTTCTTTTCCATAAAAAAGCATAAAAAAACCCTCTTGGTTTAACCGAGAGGGTTTTAATTATAAAATTATTATTTAGCTCAATACATTCTCTTCTTCCAAAATTTCGTCATAAAATTCGTTGAAAGCATCCATGTACTCAACTTCATTTTTA
>JANYBY010000028.1 GCA_025360565.1 Bacteroidota bacterium | reverse complement strand
TTAGAAGAAAATAAAGATCATTTTTGGATCGGAGGCGTAAAAACATTAAGAAAAATAAATAAAGCTACCGGCGTTACGGATGATTATTCAAACATCCTTGGTGAAAATACAGCGCTGTGTATTGCCAAAGAGAATGACAATGTTTATTGGATTGGCACCTGGGGTTCCGGCATTAAACGATTAGATAAAGCCACCAAAAAGGCGAAAGATATTTTGAGTAATAATTTAGGAGGTACCATTTTGTGTTTACGGATCCATAATAATTATTTATACGCGGGTTCGGTGGGCGATGGCCTTTTTAAATTTGACCTGAAAACATTTGAGTTCGTTCATTTTACTTCAAAAGACGGATTGCCGAATTCGAGTATCAATTGCATTTTTGAAGATTCAAAAAAGCATGTATGGCTGGGAACATACGATGGAGGTTTGGTAAAAATGTCGGGTTTTGATAAAGATGGAAAGCTTCCGATAGAAAAAATATTTCAAAATAAAGGTCAACAAGGGCATATCTCTTCAAATATTATACTGGATATAAATGAAGATAAAAACGGAAATATTTGGGCGGCCACCTCAAACGGATTAAGTAAACTTTTACCAAACGGTAGTTTTAATAATTTTTACGAAAAAGACGGGCTTGCAAGTACGTATTTGTATTCGGTTGTAAAAGATAGCCTTGATAATTTCTGGATGAGTTCAAACAGCGGAATCATAAAATTTAACCCTCTGCAAAACGAAAAAGAGATCGTATTTAAAAATTATGGCATAAAAGACGGGTTAATAAATAAAGAATACAACATGGGCGCAGCACTGGTGGGCAAATCAGGCTACATGTATTTTGGCGGTGCAAGCGGTTTCAATGTTTTTAGGCCAACCGCGGTAAAAGATAATTTAAGTCCGCCTCAGGCGTACGTTATAAGTTATAAACGCGGCGGCAAGGATGTAGTTACCGATTCAGCAATTACCTATAAAAAATATTTAAACTTAAGCTGGCGCGAAAATTATTTTCAGTTCGAGGTGGTGGCTTTGGATTACACTGATCCTGAAAAAAACAGATTTAAGTATAAACTTGAGGGTTATGATAATGAATGGTCGGCGCCCACAAACATCCGTTATGTTTCGTACACCGAATTACCCGGCGGCGAATATACTTTTATGGTAAAAGCAGCCAACAATGATGGTATCTGGAATGAAAAGCCTTACGAAATAAAAATTGTGGTAGTGCCGCCCTTTTGGAAAACAAAATTATTTTATTTTTTAATGATTGTTTTAATAGTGGGAGGATTTTTTGCATATACCCATTACAGAACCAATGCCATTAAAAAAGTAAATAAAATTCTTGAAAATAAAGTAACTGAAAGAACAAAGGAACTCGCTCAAAAGAATATGGATATTATGGCAAGTATTGAATATGCAAAACGTATTCAGGAAGCCATATTGCCTTCGAAGGAAGCCATGTTTAAAAAATTGAAAAGGGCATTTATATTATATCGGCCAAAAGACATTGTGAGCGGTGATTTTTATTGGTTTGGAGAAAAAAATAATGTGAAGATCCTGGCGGTGGTTGATTGCACGGGTCATGGCGTGCCCGGCGCATTTATGAGTATGATAGGGCATAACTTAATACACCAGATCGTCACTGAGAAGGGGGTAACAGACCCTGCCGAAATTTTAAATAATTTACACAAAGGCATACAAGAGGCATTAAGGCAGGGTAAAAACGAGATAAATACAAATGATGGAATGGATGTTTCTATCATAACAATTAATGATGAGGCAAAAGAAGTAAAATGGGCGGGAGCCAACAGATCGTTGATAATTGTAAATTCAAAAGGCGAGTTTTTAAAATACGATGGCAATAAATTTCCGGTGGGAGGTGCCCAATTATTAACGCAAAGGATCTTTACCACCCATATGATTAAACCCGAACTGCCATCAATGGTGTATATGTTTACCGATGGTTACGCCGAACAGTTTGGTGGCGAAAAAGGAAAAAAATATATGGTAAAAAGGTTTCACGATGTGTTAACAAACATTCATTTGCATGATCCCGAACAACAGCGCAACGAACTTGAAACTAATTTTGAGAATTGGAGAAGACACCACGAACAGGTGGATGATGTTTTGGTAGTGGGTATTGCAATTTAAAACTTTTATACTATATTTGCTTACAGATACAAAAAGTGAAAAAAACCATTCATATAATTTTAACCGGAACTTGTTTATCAATGTTTGTTTTTTTGGGTTGTAAGAAAAAAGAAACAGCAACTGTTGATAACGAAACTCAATCTTCGGTAGATAATGCAATTGCCGATCAGGAATTTAATGGCATTGTACCAACCACAAACAATCACGCAATAAATACTAAAGGCACAGGCACCGCAGGCAGATCTGCCACCTCGGCCACTTGCGATTCGTTAACCCTCATTCAAGGAAACGTTTCGGCTTTAGGAACCACAAATTACAGTGCTTATCCTGTGTATACATTAGATGTAAGTAATGCTTGCCCTTTAACTTTCCCTGACGGAAAACTCAGAACAGGCTCTCTTAAAATTCGTTTAACGGATAAAATAAAAAACACGGGCGCAAAAATGATCATTTACCTGATAAATTATAAAACCGGCGTTATTAATTATACTTGCGATAGTATTGTGGTTACTACCCTTAGCGCCGATACGGTTAATCACAAAACAAGTTTTAGCGTTAAATTGATCAACGGAGCCTGTAAAACCGGATCATGGACCATTAATTATTCATTTGATAAAACATTTACAAACTATTCAAAAGGCAATCCCGCCGGTTCTGATCCTGTTTCAGAGATTTTTGGCACAGCAAATGGAGTTAATCGCCAGGGGAGGGCCTTTTCAGTATCCATTCCACAGTCAACACCGCTTATTAAACACAGATCTTGCCAGTATATTGATAAAGGGGTTTTACAGCTCACCCCTGTAGATTATAACGCGAGAACGATCGATTTTGGGGATGGTTCCTGTAACGATGATGCTACTTTTACAGTAAATGGCAATACAGTTGCATTTAAATTAAAATAAAATACTATTTTTGTAAACTTGCCTTTCATGGTAGATGTTTTCGATATATACGATAAGATGGAGAGAAATAATATTCTTCTCTCTTTCAAAGGTGAAATTACTTCCGACCTTCTAACTTCTATTCTTCAAATTATGGAGAATAAAATGGATAATATGCAGGAAGAACCTAAAATGAAAAAGAAGGTTTACAATGTATTGGTTGAATGTTTACAAAACCTTTACCACCATTTAGATGATATGGCAGATAGCGATCAGGGCGATAAGATCCGTTCAGCCATTTTTATGATCGGCAAACTAGAGACAAAATATTCTATTTTTACGGGTAATTATATTTTAAACGAAAATATTAAAGGCTTAAAAACAAGGTTAGATGAAGTTAACTCCCTTAACAAAGAAGAACTTAAAGAATACTATAAAAAAGTGCTTAATAACGGCGAAATGTCGTTAAAAGGCGGAGGCGGATTAGGAATGATTGATATAGCCCGAAAAACAGGTGAAAAATTAGAGTATAATTTTTTGGAAATTGACAATAAAGTTTCTTTCTTTACACTAAATATAAAAGTAACACAACAACAACAAAACTAAAAAAAAGTAATTATGGACAAATACGCAATTGAAGGCACACCAAAAACACCAAGCATCAGTTTTGATTTAAATGGTGGAGTATTAGAAATTAAAGGGCGTTCTATTCCGGAAAATTCTATTGAGTTTTACAAACCTTTGGTTGATTCTCTGGATAAGTATTCATCCTCTGCAAAACCTGCAACAACAGTAAATGTTCAATTAGAATATTTTAATACATCTTCATCAAAATGTATTTTAGATGTATTCAAAAAATTAGAAGGCATTCACAAAGGCGGAAGCGCAGTTACAATTAACTGGCATTACGAAGAAGATGATGAGGATATGTTGGAAGCCGGTGAAGATTACCAAGCAATTATTAACGTACCATTTAAAATGGTAATGGTTAATGAATAAAAAATTATTCTTTTATATTTTAAATACCCTCGCCTTACAAGTGGGGGTTTTTTTATTGTTGAATTTTCACAACCCCCTCTTTCAATTATAAACACGCATCCAACAAAATCATTTTCTCTTTTTTTACACGGTTATTTCAGCCTTTAAATTGGCAAAAATCACCAATTTTAAGTATATTTGCTACCTCTAAAAATTAAAATATGTCATCAAAAATTGTAGAGTTATTAGGCGTAAATGCCGATAATTTATTAAATCACAAATGTAAAACCATTGCTAAAGAAAATATCCATCTTCCGGGTAGTGATTTTGTTGACAGGATCTTTATGGGTTCAAACAGAAACCCGCAGGTTTTAAGAAGTTTACATCAATTATACAATACCGGTCGTTTATCCGGTTCGGGCTACATGAGCATTTTACCGGTTGATCAAGGTATTGAACATAGCGCCGGAGCCAGTTTTGCCCCAAATCCAATATATTTTGACAGCGAAAACATTGTAAAATTAGCCATCGAAGGCGGGTGTAACGCTGTTGCTTCTACTTATGGCGTTTTAGGTTCTGTTGCCCGAAAATACGCTCATAAAATTCCCTTTATCGTAAAAATAAATCATAACGAATTTTTATCATACCCAAATAAATTCGATCAGATCATGTTCGGAACCATTGAAGATGCCTGGAACATGGGTGCTGTAGCGGTTGGCGCAACTATTTATTTTGGTTCGCCTGAAAGCGGCCGCCAAATTGTTGAAGTGGCAAAAGCATTCGAACACGCTCATCAATTAGGTATGGCAACGGTTTTATGGTGTTATACCCGAAATAATGCGTTTAAAAAAGATGGGGTAGATTATCATACCGCTGCAGATCTTTCGTCACAAGCAAATCATTTGGGAGTAACAATTCAAGCAGATATCATTAAACAAAAACTATCTGATAAAAATGGCGGTTACAACGCAATTGCCTTTGGTAAAACACATCCAAAGGTTTATTCCGAATTAACAACCGATCACCCAATTGATCTATGCCGTTACCAAGTAGCAAATTGTTATATGGGCCGCATGGGTTTAATTAACAGCGGCGGCGAAAGCAAAGGCGCAGGCGATATGGCCGAAGCTGTAACAACCGCTATCATCAATAAACGAGCCGGCGGACAAGGCTTAATAAGCGGACGGAAAGCTTTTCAAAAACCTATGAACGAAGGCGTTTCATTACTTAATACAATTCAGGATGTGTATCTTGATAAAACGATAACTATCGCATAATTAATTGTAGAATTTTAAAGTTAATGAATTTTAGATTGAACATGCTTAATCATCATTCAAAAACTCTACAATTCAATAAATCAAAAATTTAAAATATGGGTTGGTTTAAAAGATTAAAAACAGGCATTACTACTTCTACCAAAGAAAAAAAGGAAACTCCCGAAGGCCTTTGGTATAAATGTCCGCAGTGCAAAAAAATTCATACAACGGCCGATTTCGCGAACAGTAAATACATTTGTTCGGATTGCGGATACCACGAAAGAATTGGAAGCAAAGAATATTTTGAAGTTATCTTTGATAATAACGAGTTTACCGAACTGAACGAAAATTTGGTTAGTGGCGATCCGCTTAACTTTCACGATACAAAAAAATATACCGATCGTTTAACCGACACCATTAAAAAAACAAATTTAAAAGATGCCCTGCGCACCGCGTATGGCAAGGTAAACGACAACGATCTTGTTATTTGCTGTATGGATTTTAGTTTTATTGGAGGCAGTATGGGCAGTGTTGTTGGCGAAAAAATAGCGCGTGCCATTGATTTTTGTATTAAAACTAAATATCCTTTACTCATCATTTCAAAAAGCGGAGGTGCCCGTATGATGGAAGCCGCGTTTTCGTTAATGCAAATGGCTAAAACATCGGCAAAATTAAGTCAGTTGGCACAGCATAAGATCCCTTATATTTCTTTATTAACCGATCCAACAACCGGAGGGGTAACGGCAAGTTACGCCATGTTGGGCGATCTTAACATTGCCGAGCCGGGATCTTTGATTGGATTTGCAGGACCAAGGGTTGTAAAAGAAACAATTGGAAAAGATCTTCCAAAAGGCTTTCAAACGGCTGAGTTTGTACTTGAACATGGGTTTTTAGATAAGATTGTGCCGAGAACCGAGTTAAAGGAAAAACTCGGAAATATCCTGAAAATGCTCAAAAATTAGGGCTTTTTTGTTAAAAAGAAGGGTTTTTGACACGAATTTCACTAATTCACACTTATTCTCGTTTTTCATAAATGGTAATAGCAGTTACATAAAATTTCAATTTTGTGAAAATTAGTGCAATTAGTGTCTTTTACTCTTCTTTGGCAGTTATAAGTTAAAATCCTTCTTTTTTTGCCAACCTTTCATTAAATTTAATCGTATTAATTATCAGGCAAAAGCCTTGTTATGAATATTCAGCCAACTTTAATAGCAGCATGCATTAAACACGACCGAAAGGCTGAGTACGAATTGTATAAAAATACCTACAGTTACTTAATGAGTATTTGTGTGCGTTACACAAAAGATAAAGATATGGCCGCCGAAACATTGAATCTCGGCTTCATGAAAATTTTAAAAAATCTCGAAAAATACAATCTTGCCATTCCATTCAAAGTGTGGATCCGGAAAATAATGGTGAATACGTTGATAGATGAATACCGTAAAGTAAAACGCGAAAAAGAAAAAGTTAC
>JANYBY010000432.1 GCA_025360565.1 Bacteroidota bacterium | reverse complement strand
GTTGTTTCCATAGAGTTTGTTTTACTCTACGAATTTATCTATTAGATTAAATCAAGCGCGACGTGCTTGGTCGGAGGGATACGGATAAGTTACTTTAGTTTAATTATATCTATCTGACTATCAGTTATTTATATTTATTTATGGAATTACTAAAAATACCGCATCTAAATATAAAACCTATAAATCATGAAATTAAGTCATTTATTAATAGCCGCTTTAGTAAGTTCAAGCGTAATGGCAACGGCGCAAACCGGGCCTAAAACAAAAAAGCAAAAAGTGAAGCCTAAAACAGAAAAAAAAGATAAACTTCCTCTGTGCGTTGATAGGGTTTATATAGATACAACCAGTTTTCATCCAAAATTTAATTGTCCCGCTTGTGGCAGAGGATAAAAATTATTTAGTATGAATTTATCTCATTTAACCATCGGTATTTTAATGCTTAGCGTTTCAGCTATTAACGCTAAACAAAAACCGAGACCGATCATTGCAAAACATGACGCCATAAAACTAAAACCGCAGGTCGCTAAAAATGATACATTATCCATCGCTTCTCCTAAAAAAAGAATAGAGCCGAATGTGTGTAACAAATGTGGAAGAGGCTAAAAACGAATTAAAATAATTACAAATGAAATTATCTCACATAACATTAGGCATTTTAATACTCGGCGTTTCCGTTATGAACGCTCAGCAAAAGCCAAGGATCAACGCCGCAAAACAGGATTCAACAAAAACTGTAAAAAAAATACCTATCAAACCTAAAACAAAATTGAGTAAAAAAGATTCTCTTAAAAATGCAAGATTAAAAAGAGAGATAGGCCCTGATTATTGTCCGCCCTGCGGAATGGGTTAATTATTTCTTATCCCCTGTTTCAGGTTATGGTCTTGAATCTCTTCGGTCTGGTCTCTTGACTCCCTCCAGTCTTGTCTCGTGTCTCCTTTTCCCTATCTTCGTTCAATGAAGCCGCTTGTTGGTATATCTTTAATGCACGAGCCCGAGTTTTTAAACGCGGCTCTTCCATTATTTTTAAAAAACCAAATTGAAGTGATCGAATGGTCGTTTGATACCATCCGAAATGAGAAAAGCAAGCCTGCCTGGCTGCATCAATTACTAAAAGAATATTCTCAAAATAACAGGCTCATTGGGCATGGCGTACGCTATTCGGTTTTTGATGCGCGTTTTACCACTCGCCAAAAAGTTTGGCTTAATGATCTGAAAAAAGAAGTGAAAAAATATAAGTACAATCATATTACCGAACATTTTGGTTTTATGAGCAGCAGCAATTTTCACGAAGGCGCTCCTCTGCCCGTTCCGCTAAATAAATCAACACTTGCCATTGGCATCAGCCGTTTAAAAAGTATTCAGGATGCAGCGCATTTAGCAGTTGGAATTGAAAATTTGGCCTTTTCATTTTGTTTGGATGATGTAAAAAAGCAAGGAGAGTTTTTAGACAAACTTACCGCACCTATAAACGGGTTTTTAATTTTAGATCTTCATAATATTTTTTGTCAGGCTAAAAATTTTAAAATAGATCTTCTCGAAATTGTAAAACTATATCCATTAAAAAAAGTGCGTGAGATCCATATCTCGGGCGGAAGCTGGCAAAACAGCATTTATGCCAAAGACCTTAAAAAAGTTCGAAGAGATACACATGATGAAAAAGTACCAAAAGAAATTTTTGATCTATTGCCTGATGTATTGACACTTTGCCCCAATCTTGAATACATTATTTTTGAAAGGCTTGGCCATACACTTTCCCATGAAAAAGAAAAATTACAATTTAGAAAAGATTTTTTAAAATTAAGATCTATAATAAATACAAATTCCGTTTCAAAAACTAAAATTGATAAGTTGAAACTGCCACGCTTAAAGCAGGTTCAGCCTTTAAGCGATCTTAAATTATATAAGCAACAACAATTTATTTTAAATACTATTCGGAATAACACCGATCCTTACAAGGCACTTAAAGAATTAAATGTTCCGTCGTTAAAAGATTGGCATACCCAAAGCTGGAAACCTTCGATGATGGAAACGGCCATACTTTTAGTGAAAAAATGGGGTTAGACCTTCAAGGTTTTCTTGAATCCTCCCAAAAACCTTGAAGGTCTTTGCTGAAATTGTAATAATAACTTCAAGATTTTCCTGGATCTTTCCAAAACCCTTGAAGGTCTTTAGGACTACTCCCCAAATCCAACGGCAATGATCTGGATCTTTCTCTCCTGCGCCGCTACAGGGCTGTAAACCGAATTCCTCTTATCCTTCAGGTCATCGCTCACCTTGCTTGCAATTAACTCACCAATATCTACATCTTCAAAAACAATTTTTCCTTCGCCGGCCGTTTGGTTGTTAATGTATTTGGCAAAATATCCATTCCTGAATTCAGTAAAATAATTTCTTAAACTGCTTATTCTTCGTTTTGCAAGGTTAACGTTGTAATCTGTACTGGCCAGCGGACTGCAATAACCTTTCATGGTAATTTTTACCGTTTGCCCTTTCAACAAAACTTTTTCCAATAATTCAGTAAATTTTTTCAGATCATCCATACCCGCATCAACACTATCGGCAAAAAATTCCTCTATCCTTCCCTCACTTATTTGTTTCGCGTTTCCCTCCTGCCCCTTTGGATATTCACTTAAATATTGTGGTAAAAGTAATTTATAATCGTTATAAGTATTTTCGTAGTTTTTTGTGGTGGTAATATTTTTCGTTTTAGGATCCGGCTCATCGTTATGAAAATACAAGGTTAAGGGCGTTAATATCTTCATTTGCCCTTTTAATAATTCCAAAGTATCAACCGGCTTTGGCGGAATATTCAACGGTTCAATATTAAATCTGTAAATATCGTTACAGCAATTTAATTTATTCTCAAAAAAAGAACCTATCCTGTTGCTCGATACATAAGCCCTGTCGCGGGTTTTGTTTACCGAATAATAAATATCGTTATAGCTGCTGTTAATCGGATAGCCGGCATTTTCAATTTCG
>JANYBY010000399.1 GCA_025360565.1 Bacteroidota bacterium | reverse complement strand
ATCGGGGTAACGCGTCATTAATGAGGTGGTCATAAATCCGCCATAACTCCAGCCGTGCACACCTAAACGTTTTGCATCTACATACGGTAACGATTTTAAATAGTCAACACCTTTTAACTGATCTTCCATTTCTTTTGTGCCCACTTGCCTGTGTATGGCTTGTTCAAATGCTTTTCCGCGATACGAAGTCCCTCTTCCGTCCAAGGTAAAAACAATAAATCCTTTTTGCGCCATGTATTGATACCATAATTCTCCTCCTGCCATCCATGTATTGGTAACCATTTGCGAGTGCGGGCCGTTATATAAATAAACAATTACCGGATATTTTTTTGTGCTGTCAAAATCAACCGGTTTAAATAAACGGCAATGCAGATCGGTACCCTCGCTGTTTTTAATGGTGAACATATTCCATTTGCCCAATTTGTAATCTTTAATTGGATTGGGCGCTTTAAAAAAAGTATTGCTTTTTAAATTAGTTGTATTAATAACTCTGTATTCGCGTGGCACATTGCAAGAGGAAAAGTTATCAATGATATAATCCCCGTTCTCACTTACAACGGCAGTATGGAAACCGTTATCTTGCGTTATGCGTTTTGTAATTCCGGTTTTTAAATTAACCGAATAAAGATCTTGATTAACCGGCGACTGTTCGTTGGCATGAAAAAATAAATTTTCTCCTTTGGCGTCAAAACCATTTTCATCTTTTACTTCCCAATTTCCTTTGGTTAATTGTTTAATTAATTTGCCGGAAGTATCGTACAAATAAAAATGATTAAAGCCATCGCGGCGACTTTGCCAAATAAATTGCCCGGCATTATTTTTCACAAACAACATGGGGTTTAAAGGCTCGGCATATTTTTCATCTTTTTCTTCAAAGAGTGTTTTCACAAAATTTCCGGTTTCGGCATTGTATTTATTTACTTTAAAATGATTTTGTTCGCGGTTTAAAACAACTATGTAAATAAATGCGTCGTCGGGGCTCCACGCAATGTTGGTTAGGTATTGGTCCTTTGGCCCTTCGGTGTTTACGTAAATAACTTTTCGTTTGTCTAAAGGATAAATGCCCACCGTAACATAATGGCTTTTATTGCCGGCCATTGGGTATTTAATGTTTTTATTTTCGGCGGGGTATTTTGTCCAGTCAACGATCGGGTAATCGGTCACATCCGTTTGGTCCATTCTGTAAAAAGCCAAAGCGCCGCCCTTCGGGCTCCAAAATGTTCCTTTGCTTATTCCAAACTCATCGCGGTGTACGCTTGTGCCGTAAGCAATCGTGTACGAACCATCGGTTGTAACCTGAACTTCGCTAGTGCCTTTTGCAATGTAAACGTTATTGTCTTTTGAATAAGCAATGCTTCTTTTATCGGGCGACTCATCCGGACTTGGAACGTCCTTCATGTACTTTTCTTTTTTTATCGCGTTTCCGGTTTTAGAAAGAGAGTATAAGATCTCTTCCCCTTTTGCGTTAATGTATTTTAAAATGTCTTTCGCTTTCCATTCAACAGGTGGAAAATTTTTAACCGTATCGTCGTTCATCGTTTTTAACATGGCGTTAAATTCGGCCACCGTTACTTTTTTTATGCATTTGGCGCTTGTGTTCTCAAAGATCTTGAGCGTGTCGTTTTGTATGTACGAAAAATTAAGAGCCCCTGGAATAAATGAGAGATTACGCAAACGTTGAGGTGCAAGCGCTGTGCGGCCTTTGCCAACCGCTTCCTGAATGGTTAATAATTTTCCACCGGCCGGATTTTGCGAAAAAATACTTCCCGAAACAAAACATGCGACAAAAAATAAAATCGTTTTTTTCATACTATTACTTAAAAGCCTTACTTATATCGTTTATTAAATTTATATTTTTTTCGAGCGCGTTGCCAACAACGATCATGTTTGCCCCGGCCTTGATCAATTTTTCAGCTTTCGCCCTTGTGTTTATACCTCCGCCAACAATTACCGGAACCGAAACGTTTTGTTTTATTTGTTTTACGATCCTCTCCGAAACGTTATTCTTTGCCCCGCTTCCTGCCTCTAAATATATTGCTTTAAAGCCAAGCTGCTCTCCCGCAATCGACGTGTTTTTTATGTACTCAACGTTTGCAGGATCTAAGGGTTTTGTTTTTGTTATTTTTTGCGTGGCCGATTCTTTTCCGCCATCTATCAATAAATAAGCGGTTGACAAATAATTTAATTTTAGTTTTTTAATAAGAGGCGCGGCGGTAATATGTTTTTCAATTAAATAATCAGGGTTTCTTCCCGAAAGCAAACTTAACAGCAGCATTCCGTCCGCATTTTTTGTCAACTGCGTTTCATCGCCCGGAAAAAGTATAACCGCCGCTTTTGATATTTTTTTTATTTGTTCAACTACCTGTGCAATATTATTTGTTTTTAATTCGCTGCCACCAACCAAAAAACAACTTACTTTATTTTTATCGGCCAGCCTAATGAGTTTAATATTAAACTTGTCGGGATCTATCAATACAGCCAATAAAGGTTTTGAAGAGCTAAGTGTTTTTATAAATTTTTTAAACTTCATTTAAAATATAAACTAAAATATAGTTTTCTGTTTTTTCGCGCGTTAACAAATATCTCTTTTTAAAATTAGGTAACTCTATTTTTCCGAAAAAATTATTTTCGTTTTGGTTAAATTCTTCAATAAAAATATTCTTCTTAAAATCTACTTCTTTTAAGCCATACGCTTTATAAATGGCTTCTTTCGCGGCCCATAGCGTGGTTAAGGTTTCGGCGTTTTGGTTTGCAAACAACAACTCATCGTCGTTTAAAAATTTATGCTGAATATTTTTTACTTTTTCCCTTACCAATTCAACATCTATACCTGTACTTTCTTTGGCATTAGCAATAATTACCAGTTTATCATGCGAGTGCGAAATGGAGATGTGCGTGGTTTCGCCCTCTAAATAAGGCTTTTTATTTTCGGTATAGGCCAGTTTAGCCTCTCTTTCTCTAAACAGTTTATTTAACAAATATTTAATTCCTTCTGTTTCAGCGTCTCTTTTTTTGTCGACCTTGTTTTCGGCCGCAAAAGCAGCCAGGTCAAGCCTTGCAATCCTTATGGCATCGTTTATTTGGTCTATTTTAAACACGCTTTTTATTTGAGAATTACAAACTTATAACTTATCTTTGTAATCCATAAAATTAAATTAATAAACCACAATATCATGCCTGAAACAGCAACAAAATTCGTAAAAAGTAAAGTAAAAGATATGTCCTTAGCAGAATGGGGACGTAAAGAAATTAAATTGGCCGAAGAAGAAATGCCGGGATTAATGTCTCTGCGTAAAGAATACGGCAAATCTCAGCCCTTAAAAGGCGCGCGCATTGCGGGTTGTTTGCATATGACGATACAAACAGCAGTGTTAATTGAAACGCTTAAAGAATTAGGCGCTGAAGTAACCTGGAGCTCTTGTAACATTTTTTCAACGCAAGATCATGCCGCTGCGGCTATTGCTGCTGCCGGTTTTCAGGTATATGCTTGGAAAGGGATGAATGCAGAAGAGTTTGATTGGTGTATTGAACAAACATTATGGTTTGGCGAAGATCGTAAGCCTTTGAATATGATCTTAGATGATGGCGGCGATCTTACCAATATGGTGTTTGATAAATACCCTGAGTTAGCAAGTGGCATTAAAGGCCTTTCGGAAGAAACTACAACGGGCGTACACCGTTTACACGAGCGTATGGCCAAAGGAACTTTATTGGTTCCGGCAATTAACATTAACGATTCGGTTACTAAATCAAAATTTGATAATAAATACGGTTGCCGCGAATCGTTGGTAGACGCCATTCGCAGAGCTACCGATGTAATGATGGCGGGTAAAATTGCTGTTGTTGCAGGTTATGGCGATGTTGGAAAGGGTTCTGCAGAATCTTTATCATCACAAGGTGTTCGTGTAACAGTTACTGAGATCGATCCTATTTGCGCGTTACAAGCCGCAATGGATGGATACGAAGTGAAAAAAATGGATGACGCTGTTAAACATGCCGACATTATTGTTACTACTACAGGAAATAAGGATATTGTTGTTGGTCGTCATTTTGAATCGATGAAACACGGTGCTATTGTTTGTAACATTGGCCACTTTGATACTGAAATTGATATGGCATGGTTAAACAAAACTTACGGATCAACAAAAGATATTATTAAACCGCAAGTAGATAAATATACTATTAAAGGAAAAGATATTATTGTGTTGGCTGAAGGGCGTTTGGTAAATTTAGGTTGCGCTACAGGGCACCCAAGTTTTGTAATGAGTAATTCATTTACTAACCAAACATTGGCGCAATTAGAATTGTGGACAAACACAAAAGCATACGAGAAAAAAGTGTATGTATTGCCTAAAATATTAGATGAAAAAGTAGCGCATTTGCACTTAGCAAAAATTGGTGTCGAGCTGGATACTTTAAGCAAAGAACAAGCCGATTATATTGGCGTAAAAGTTGAAGGTCCGTTTAAAACGGATGCTTACAGATACTAAGCCAAAAGTCATGCTGAGGAACGAAGCATCTGTTCTTTAGAATGATTTATAAAAATTAAAAACCCCGCTGTAAAAGGCGGGGTTTTTTGTTTGCTCATTATTCCATTGGTGTAATCTGCGATTCCGATAGCTATCGGGACTGTGCAGTTAAATTAGAGAGATCAAAAAACCAAATTCATCTTACTCGGCAAATCGTCGGGCTCCAAAGTTTGCACTTGTACAATTTCTTTTATTGTTTTTAGTTTATCAATTATTTTAAATTGAAACAAATGCAGATCTTCTCCTTTTAAAATTATAAAATAATCCGTTTTCGGAAGTTCCTTTATCAGCTTTGTGCTTTCCTCTACATTTAAATCGGCAAATAAGCCTTCCCCTCCAACTTGGTTCACAGTGGCAGTATCCAGGTTGCTGTTGTTGGGTATTAAAAAATATTCCAGTCCAAATTCTTCGCTCACAAACCTGAACAGTGAAAAATAAAAAAGTTTTCCGTCCTTTAAATTAAACGGAATGTTGTCGCTTAAAACAAATTCTGTTCCCAGCGCTTTGTTCACAGAGGTTACCAATGAGTATTGATTTTCAGTTGTTCTTATTCCAATAAGCACAAAATCCAGATCATCTTTATTGCTATTTAAAACGTATTTAGCCAATTTTTATTTCTTCAAGCGTTAATTGCGCGGCCTTTTGTTCGGCTACTTTTTTACTGAAATTTTCGAAGGTAGCGTACGCGATATTATTTATGATAACCTGCACAACATAAATTTTATTGGCGCCCGCTTTCTTTTCTTCCAATAGTTTATACTCTAATGTAACTTTATTTTTTTGACAATAAATTTGTAGCTGACTTTTATAATCTTCGTTGGTGTTTACCAGTTCAGCCACATCTACATGGTATTTAATTATTTTTTGGAGGATGAATTTTTTTGTTTTATCATAGCCTTTATCCATGTAAACCGCGCCAATAAAAGCCTCAAAGGCATCGCCAAACGCGCTCGATTTTGCTTTTTCATCCTTGCTTAAACTTGTTTTTAAAAATGTGTTGAAGCCGAATTTAATCGCGAGGGCTTTTAAATTTTGTCCGTTCACTATTTTACTTCGCAGCTGGGTTAAAAAACCTTCGTCCTTATAAGGGTATAATGTAAAAAGATGTTCGGCAATTATCGCTCCCAAAATAGCGTCGCCCAAAAACTCCAACCGTTCGTTGCTAATTGGTGCGCTGTCTTTTTTATCGGTAATAACACTGCTGTGCGAAAATGCCTGGTGGTATAAATAAATATTATCGGGCAAATAACCTGTTGTTATTTTTATCCAATTAATAAATTCCTTATCGCTTTTGGAATTTTTAAAATTCAGCAGCGATAAAAAATGTTTTAATGCCAAAATGTTTAATTGTATTTTTTAATAACCACCGCCGCATTGTGGCCTCCAAACCCAAACGTATTGCTTATCGCGGCCCTTACCTCGCGCTTTTGCATTTTATTGAAAGTAAGGTTCAGTTTGGGATCTAATTCCGGATCGGGATTAAGATTGTTTATGGTTGGGGGAATAATTCCGTTTTTAATGGCAAGTATGGTGGCTATACCTTCTATTGCACCCGCAGCGCCCAGTAAATGCCCTGTCATGCTCTTGGTTGAGCTAATGTTTAATTTATAGGCACTATCTCCAAAAATGTTTTTAATGGCCTTTAATTCGGCCATATCCCCTAAGGGTGTGCTCGTGCCGTGCGTATTTATATAATCAATGTCTGATGGTAAAATGCCCGCATCTTTTAACGCGCGACTCATTACCAATGTTGCGCCTAATCCATCGGGGTGCGGAGCAGTAATATGATGTGCATCGGCACTCATGCCGCCGCCAATAATTTCGGCATATATTTTTGCGCCTCTTGCAAGGGCGTGGTCTAATTCTTCTAAAATAATTGCGCCACTTCCTTCGCCCAAAACAAAACCATCTCTATCTTTATCGTAAGGTCTTGATGCGGTTGCAGGATTTTCGTTGCGCTGACTCATGGCCTGGCATGCATTAAACCCACCAATACCGCTCTCGTTAATAGCAGCCTCACTTCCGCCGGTAACAATGGCCACAGCTTTACCCATGCGAATGTAGTTGAATGCGTCTATCATTGCGTTGGTTGATGAGGCACAGGCGGAAACCGTTGTAAAGTTTGGCCCACGCAAACCAAAGCGCATAGAGATGTGCCCGCTGCAAATATCTGCTATCATTTTTGGAATAAAAAACGGACTGAATCTTGGCGTTCCGTCGCCCTTTGCAAAACCAAATGTTTCTGTTTGAAAAGTATCTAAACCACCAATACCGCTTCCCCAAATAACCCCAATTTCGTTGTTGTCTACTTTGGCGGAAAGAAGTCCGCTATCTTCCATAGCCTGAACGCTGGCGGCAATACCGTATAAACTGTATGCATCCAAACGGCGCGATTCTTTTTTATCAAAATATTGATCGGGGTCAAAGCCTTTTACCTCGCAGGCAAAACGCGTTTTAAATTTTGAAGCGTCAAACCGTGTAATTGGCGCAGCACCGCTAACACCGTTTATGAGGTTAGTCCAATAATCGTTCACCGTATTGCCTAAAGGCGTTACTGCGCCGAGCCCGGTAACCACTACACGTTTTAATTGCATGAAATTTATTAGTTTTTCGCGTTAGCTTCAATATAAGCGATCGCATCGCCTACAGTGCCAATCTTTTCAGCTTGTTCGTCAGGAATTGCTATGTTGAATTCTTTTTCAAATTCCATGATCAACTCAACTGTATCAAGCGAATCAGCTCCTAAGTCATTTGTAAAACTTGCTGTCGGGGTCACCTCTTTTTCATCAACACCTAATTTATCTACGATGATTGATTTTACTTTGTTTGCAATGTCAGACATTTCTTATTTAATTTAAATTTTGCACAAAAATAATTATATAGTCGCTAAAACAAAATTAATAAACACAATTTGGTCATCTTTTTTAAGCATTATATCGTAATTTTAAGGGGGAATTAGTCTAACTGTCTGAAAATGAGCAAATATGCTTAAAAAGAGGTTATATTTTTCTTTTAAGGGAACTTATCAGGAACAAAGCAAATGTAATTTGTTGTGTTTTAAGCTGTTTTTTTAATGATGGCCCGGTGGCGTAATGGTCTTTGAAAAGAGTAATTAACCGCTTCTTCAACTTTTTTTCCGTCGGCTTTTTTTAATTTATTTACAAGGGCGTAAATACCAATGCTAATGGCTGTCATGGCCAGCACCGCATAAAGGCCGTGAACATCAAAACTGGAAAGTTCGCTTAAAAAAGCTTCTTTAAACTCGGTGCTAATACCGCCAAAAGCGATCAAACATATTAAAATTGATCCGCTCGGGATGATGAATTTTTTAAAAGTGGTTGTTTTCATATTTATCTAAAATCTACATTACAAAATTATTACCAAAAAAATTATTACCGAAATTCTTTAATAGTTTAACGAGCCTATTCACTCTTTAGTATTATTTTTAATCATTCAAGCACGTGTTTCACTCTGTGATAGAAAAATTTTTCTAAAAAAAATCCTTCTCTCCGCAGCGACGGATATGAGAAGGATTTTTTAAATTTAAAAAGTAAACGCTTAAGCTCAAGCGGTTTTTTTAATTACCGCGCGGTGGTGCTGACGTCTTTGTTGAGAATAACTTATTCTATGTCTGATCGTTTTTTCTTCGTTAACCGACTTATGGGTTAAAAAATAAAAAGTTAATCCTGCCGCAACTATTCCAAAAATTACAAAAAGCCCTTGTACGTGAAAGTGCGAAAGCTCGTTGCTTATTGAATTGTTGAACTGATCGGTTATACCCGCTTGCATTGATTGGATTCCGGTTAGCATTAATCCTCCTAGGATTAAGATGGCTTTTAAAGTTGATGTTTTCATGGTGCTTATATTTTAATTGGTTGAATTCCTTTTCTTATTAAACAAATACGATGCCAAATTGCTTTACGTTTGTTTTAATTTAATTTTTAACTTTTTTTTTCTTTCGTGTCTGCTTTACTCTTCTAAACTGTTTCGGGCTTTTTATTTCTTGTTGCTTTTATTGTTTGTACTATAAAGATACAGTAAGGGTTTCGGCATTTGTGCCACTTATTTAAAAGTGGTAGAGTTTGCTTTTTAAGTGGCGGAAAATGCCAATAAAATGGTAAACAGCCTGTAGCTGGTTTTGGCACATTTTCTTTGTTTGAGAAAAATTTTTTCCCTTGAGAATATTCTTCCTTCTGCCATACTTTATTTTTTAATAAAAAAATCCTTCTGCAATTTCTTACAGAAGGATTTTACCTTAAATCTCAAACCAAACGTTTTAAAAGTGTTAGGCTGTTCTTTTTACAATAGCTCTTTGCTGCGCGCGCCTGTTATGCGCGTAGTTTGATCTATTGCGCACAAAAGGTTTTCCTTCCTCTTTACCAAAATGGTTAACTAAAAGGTAAATTAGTAATCCCGCAACAATTATCCCTCCTATTACATAAAGCCCTTGTATGTGAAAATGAGATAATTCATCACTAACCGAATGGCTTAACTGGTCGCCAACCCCTGCACTTAAATTGCCGCTAATAAGCAGTGATCCCACCAGGATCAACAATGCTTTAAAAGATGTTGTTTTCATAATATATAGTTTTAAATGATTAATTACTATGCCTTTCTATCTATTAAAACGTAATAAATTGGCTTCGGGTTGGCTCTTGAGTCCCTTTTTTTGCTTATTTGCATTTTTTTGTATTAAAAAATATGCTTATATTTGCATCACTATATTATTAAAAAGGAAGGGGACCCAATAAAGTCCCCTCTTTTATTGAACAAATTTTGATAACGAACGAGAACATATTACAGTTGGCAAACCAACATTTAAACAATACAAACCTGTTTGTAACCGGAATAAAAATTGGTTCCGACAATACAATAAACGTTTTTATTGATGGCGATGCCGGTGTTACTATTGCCAATTGCGTTGAGTTGAGCCGTTTTATTGAACAAAATCTGGATAGAGAAAAGGAAGATTTTAGTTTGGATGTAAGCTCGCATGGCGCAGCCACTCCGCTGGTATCGCCCCGCCAATATCCAAAACACGTTGGGCGCGACCTTGAAATTAAATTGCTCGATGGCACAAAGGCCGAGGGCAGTTTGGCAGAGTGTAATGATGAAGAAATAAAATTATTGTTTTCGGTGCGCGAACCAAAACCAATAGGTAAAGGAAAAGTTACTGTTACAAAACAGCACATCATAAAATACAATCAAATAAAAGAATCAAGAATCAAATTAAAATTTTAAAAAACAGAAACCATGGAAGGCGTAAACCTAATTGAATCGTTTTCGGAATTTAAAGACATCAAGAACATTGATCGTGCTACATTAATGAGCATTATTGAAGATGTGTTTAGAAGTATGCTCACTAAAAGATACGGAAGCGATAAAAACTTTGATATTATTGTTAACCCCGATAAGGGCGACGTTGAGATATATAAGAACCGTAAAATAGTTGACGACGAATTTGCTGAAGACTCGTTTGATTACGATGAGAATAAACACATAAGCTACAGCGCAGCTAAAAAAATTGAACCTGATTTTGAGATCGGTGAAGACCTTTCAGAAAAAGTGAAGTTAGAAGATTTTGGCCGCCGCGCGGTTTTATCGGTTCGTCAAAACTTAGTTCAAAAAATTCTTGAGCTTGAAAAAAGCGAAATTTACAACAAGTACAAAGAAAAAGTTGGCGATGTTGTTACTGCCGAAGTGTATCAGGTTTGGAAAAAAGAAATTATGTTGTTGGATGATGAAGGTAACGAATTGTTACTTCCAAAATCAGAACAAATTCCTTCTGACTTTTTCAAAAAAGGAGACACCGTTAAAGCAGTTGTTTCTAAAGTTGATTTAAAAAACGGAACACCTTCCATTATCGTATCGCGTACATCTCCGGTATTCCTTGAGCGTTTATTCGAAAACGAAGTTCCCGAAATTTTTGATGGATTAATTACCATTAAAAAAATTGTACGTGAGCCGGGCGAGCGTGCAAAAGTTGCGGTTGAAAGTTACGATGACCGCATCGATCCTGTTGGCGCATGTGTTGGTATGAAAGGTTCGCGTATTCACGGTATTGTGCGCGAATTAAAAAATGAGAATATTGATGTTATTAACTTTACAAATAATTCAACACTTTTAATTCAGCGTTCGTTAAGTCCCGCAAAAATTACAACCATTAAAATTGATGAAGAAACCAAGCGCGCCGAGGTGTTTTTAAAACCCGACCAAATTAGTTTGGCAATTGGCAAGGGCGGATTTAATATTAAATTAGCAGGTAAATTAACCGGTTACGAAATTGATGTGTTCAGAGATACGGATGTGGATGTTGAAACTGAAGACGTTGACTTAGAAGAATTTTCGGACGAAATTGAAGCAGATATTATTGACCAGTTAAAAGCCATTGGTTGCGATACTGCAAAATCTGTTCTTGAATTAAGTAATGAGGAATTAACAAGAAGAACGGGCATTACCGACGAAGCCATTAAAGGTGTTCGCGAAGTGCTTGCCTCTGAATTTGAAGATTAATGCAAGTTTGCCCAATAATGATTGGGTAAAAAGACAGGGTTTGCGGCCGGCCAAAATAAGCCGCTTATAAAATAAAAAAAGAAGGATAAATAAATATGTCAGACACAGCTAAAACACTTCGGTTAAGTAAAGTGGCAAAAGAATTCAATCTCTCGTTGGGAAAGATCGTGGAATTCCTTGCCGCAAAGGGCTATCCTGTTGATAGTAACCCTAACGCTAAGATCGGGGACGAAGAGCACCGTTTATTGCTTAAAGAATTTTCGAGCGATAAATCGGCTAAGGAAGAAGCTGAAAATGTTTCGCAGGCAATTATTAAAGTAAAACGCGAAACCATTGTTTTAGATGAAATAAAGGCAAAAAAATTATCAGCTTCTGAAGAAGAACATCAGGATGAGGTTGTGATAAAAGATCTAACCATTCCAAAAAAAATCAAAGAAGAACCCAAAGAAGAATTAATTAAACAAGAGGTTGAAAGCTTGGACGGGCCGAAGGTATTGGGCAAATTAAATTTAGATTCAATGAATCTGAAGACAAAGCCCGATAAAAAAGGAAAAGTAAAGAAGGAAGAAGAAAAACCTGTAATAAGCAAAAAGGAAGAAGTGGTTGCGCCCGTTATTGATGAGCCCGTAGAACTTTTACCGCCCGAACACATTGAAACTAAATTTGAAAAACTTGAAGGCCCTAAGATCTTAGGAAAAGTTGTGTTGCCGGTTATTAAAGATGCCGCCAAAAAAGCGGCCGACGATCTTAACGAACGTAAAAAACGCAAACGCATTCGTAAAGGCGGTTTATCGCAAGAAGAAATTAAAAAAGTTGGAACCGAACAAACAAAAATTGCCGATGAGCGCAAAAAAGAAAAATACGGAACACCGCGCACAAACAATCCTAACTATAAAGGCAATAATACAGGGCCTCGTACCGGTGCCGGCTCTAACAATACGGCCAATAAGCCTCGCCACGAATTAACCGAGGAAGAAATTCAAAAACAGATCAAAGAAACTTTAGCGCGCTTAAGCGAAAAAGGATCTAAATCAAAAACCTCAAAATACAGAAGAGATAAGCGTGATGATGTGCGTGAAAAAATGGCCGTAAAAGCTGTTTTAGCCGAAGAGGATAAAAAATTATTGAGAGTAGCAGAGTTTGTTAGTGCAAATCAAATGGCACAAATGATGAGCGTTCCTGTAACAAACATTATTTCAACTTGTATGTCGCTCGGCTTATTTGTTTCCATTAATCAGCGTTTGGATGCCGAAACAATTTCTATTGTTGCCGAAGAGTTTGGTTACAAAGTAGAATTTGCATCGGCCGAAGATGTTGAAACAGCAAGAGAAGAAGAAAAAGATGCGCCTGAAGATCTAATTCACCGTCCGCCAATTGTTACTGTAATGGGCCACGTTGACCATGGTAAAACATCTTTACTGGATTTTATCCGTAAAGCAAATGTGGTTGCCGGTGAGGCCGGAGGAATTACTCAGCACATTGGCGCATACAATATTAATTTACCCGATGGTCGTAGTATGACCTTTCTTGATACGCCCGGCCACGAGGCTTTTACAGCCATGCGTGCCCGCGGTGCAAAAGTTACCGATATTGCAATTATTGTTGTTGCGGCCGATGATAGCATTATGCCCCAAACCAAAGAAGCCATTAACCATGCGCAAGCCGCAGGTGTGCCAATGATCTTTGCCATAAATAAAATTGATAAGCCGGGCGCTAATCCCGATAAAATTCGCGAAGGATTATCGGTTATGAATATTTTAGTGGAAGAATGGGGTGGAAAGTTTCAGTGCCAGGAAGTGTCAGCTAAAAAAGGATTAAATATAGAACTGTTGTTAGAAAAAGTTTTGCTTGAAGCCGAAATGATGGATCTGAAAGCAAATCCAAATCGCCATGCACAAGGAAGTGTGATAGAAGCAAGTATGGAAGAAGGAAGGGGTTACGTTTCTACTATTTTAGTTCAAACCGGAACTTTAAGAGTTGGAGATATCATGTTGGCCGGTTCATTCAGTGGCCGTGTGCGTGCCATGTTCAACGAGCGCGGACAAAAAGTGACACAAGCAGGGCCTTCTCATCCCGTTAAGGTGTTGGGTTTAAGTGGCGCCCCTACAGCGGGTGATAAATTTAATGTGATGGAAGACGAGCGTGAAGCAAGAGAAATTGCCAACAAGCGTTTACAGTTACAGCGCGAACAAGGAATACGTACTCATAAACATATTACGTTAGATGAGATCGGAAGGCGCTTAGCGATCGGAGATTTTAAAGAATTAAATGTGATCGTGAAAGGCGATGTTGACGGATCAATTGAAGCTTTATCAGATTCATTGCTAAAATTATCTACCGAAAAAGTTGCCGTAAACATTATTCATAAATCAGTTGGTGCAATTAGCGAGAGCGATGTGTTGTTGGCTTCGGCCTCTAACGCCATCATTGTTGGATTCCAGG
>JANYBY010000385.1 GCA_025360565.1 Bacteroidota bacterium | reverse complement strand
TTGTTCCTAAAATTCCGCCGCGGTTACGTAAACTATCGAATACCGGATTAACATCCGCGTTATTAAATCCGGCATCTAAAATAGCAATGGTCATACCCTGCCCTCTGTAGCCCTGGTTGTGCAAACAATCTACATTAAGCTGTTTGTTTTGCCAGTACGAAGCGCCGTAATAGGTAGAGGGAGAAGCAACCGCCGCGGTTTTATTAGCGGTAAAATTTTCCGGCTCTTCCATTTTTATCATGTCTAATTTATATCTGTTAACAGGCGCGGTACTAGTAACAAATGAAAAACTATTTATTATCGGTAACGCAGTAACACTGTTAGAAATATTTACAACTGCGCCATTTATCCATTTTGAAACGTAGGTAATGGTTACCCCCGAAACAGCCGCGATCTGGCTTACGTAAGAAGGTGTTACCGGCAAATCGGTTTGATCGAATGGGATCGTATATGTTAACCTGCGCAGATACGATTTTGTTGTAACAAATGCCAAAGGATTACCAATAGTATATGGTGTACCATTTTTATTGGCAAATTTTACCCAGAATTTGGTTTGGGATTGCAATCCTTCAGTAAAAATTGAAAGACATAGAATGAGTGAGATTGTTTTTAGTTTATTCATAGCCGTAACTTAAAAATGTTTGTTTATATATTACTCCGAATTCAATTCTGTTTTCAATTGGTACCGCCACTCCATTAACATACGTAATTGTATTGGAAGTATAATCCGAAATTTCGCGGTAAACAAGGCCAATGCCTTTAGCATATTTTTCACTGTAATTTTGATACGAGATCAAGGTTGGTAAATTAAATTGTTTTATCTGAAGCACCTTATCCATCGAAGTTCCGCCAATGGTTTCTTTTTTATCAATGTAAGCATAGGTGTAATTCCACTCGCCTATGGTATTTTTTGCATTGCCGTTCCAACTTACATTTTCCTGGATCGGAAAAATAAGTTTCGTGTACCGCACGTCCCTTTCAGAAACCTGAATGTTGTATTTTGTGGCGTTCATCATCCAAACTTCTTTTATCGTCCATGGTATGCTATCGTATGTTTTTGGTGCAAGAGGTAACATTTTAATGTAACGTTCTATTCGAATTGCAGGCTTGCCCTCATTGTCGGTATAGCTATCAGCAATTTTTTCCTTGATCCGGTATTTGGTATTTTTAATTTTGATTTGTCCGATTGGTTCATATCTGGTACTATCAATATCGTAAATAATAAACTTGCCCTGAGTTAAAGGATAATAATCTAAACCTAACAAAGCTTCGTTATCGGGCAATTTTTTTTTAACGCAAGCTAAAAATAGCGTAAGAGAAATAACTATTAAAACCAATTTTTTCACTCCTATAAATGTACTAAAAAATGGAATAAGTTTTACAGAAAACTACTACGTTTCAGTCTAAAAACTACTTCACCCTTACCCCATCCTGGTATCGTACAACAAACCCATCAAAACCCTTGGCTTTAATGTCTTCTCGGCCTTTCATGGCATCTTCTTTACTGTTGTAACTGCCGTATAAAATTTTATAAAAACCGTCTTCTTTATTTACATCCACCCGGCCAATGGCTTTATACTTTGCTTGTCCGGGATCGGCCGCCAATGCCCCTAACTGAATTCTGAACACCAGGCCGGTGGTACTTGTATTTACAGGAGTTTTCGATTTTTCTTCGGTCGTCTGCCCTCCGTGTTTTTTATTATGCTCTTCTAATTTTTGCTCAAAAGTCAGTTCAGTAGAGGTAGTTTTAGTTGGTGTTGCAGTGGTAGAATTGGTATTTGCAGTATTAACTGTGTTGGCTGAAAAAGACTCGTTAAAGCTGATTGCCGTTGAAGCGCCGGAAGCGCTGAAGGTAACAGTAACAGGATCCATTTCATCTTCTTTTTTTGTGCCATTATCCAGATAAAAAAAACGTTGGTTAAAAACGCCGTTGCCCGATGTGGCGCCAACATTCATTTTAAAACTAATGATAAATTCAGGATCGGTGGGAATACTTACCCAAACAATTTTTGCGCGGTTTGCTTCAAACGAAAAATTACCTGTTCTGCTCTCGCCCTCACTAATAGTAACCCCCGCGGGCACATCAATTTGATACTTTGCAAAATTGGCAACAATGCCTTTGTTAATTTTAATTTCGATGGTTAAGTTAGAGTTTGGCGCAATACTTTGCGGCAGATTTGTTTTAACGACTACTTGGCTAAATGAATAAAAGCTAAGGATCAATAATGTAAAAACGTTGATAAGAAGTTTCATATGTAACAAATATACAAAATAATGAAAGCAATTACATACCGCAAAAATAACGTAAGAAACGGAAAATTAGTTGAGGATGAGCTCAGGCAAATGTAGTGGCGCGTTATCAGAAAATGCAAGTTCGTGAATATTCACTTTAACCTCTTTAATGATAGGAAAAGTACTTAAAATATCCATTACCTCTTGCTCACTTATGGCCTGTATCTGCACCCAAAGATTTTTGCGTTCCATGTCTAAAGAATAATTAAGTACAATTCTTTTTTCGAGCAGGTCGTTTATTAAAATACGTTGTTTGGGAATAAGGCTGTAAAATTTCTGAGAAAAGAAATCTGGTAAAACAATATGAACTAAAAAAGTGTCCTTCATTTTATTTAACAGTAACGCTCATTTTTATAGTTTTTTCTATTGGAGAAGAAATGGCATTTGTTTATAAATCAAATATAATCTAAAAAAACACACGTTTTCGAGAAATTTTAGCCTCCAAAAAACTTTGTTAGTACATCTTTTACAATTAATAGTCGAAATTATTGAAATTGAGGTTTTAAATTACTAAGTTTATAATATGGAAGTTACACGCCAATTAATGTTAGAGATGGTTAGCACTAAAATGCCATACGGACAATATGAGAGCATTTTGCTGTGTAATTTACCCGTAAGTTATTTGGCGGGCTTTAATTCTATAGGTTATCCCAACGGTAAACTAGGCATTCTTTTACAGGCTTTATACGAAATTAAGCAGGAAGGCTCTGAGCATCTACTTGAACCTTTTAAGGCAAGGGCCCTTTCGGGGATCAAATAACATCAACTATAACTTTTTTCAATTCGTTAAACACGCACTACAATAAAACAAGTGTTTAAAATTTATTTAAACAGGTTCTAAGAATTTAGCAATTATATTGGCAAGTGTATCCGCGTTAATACTTTCTATTTGATGTTTTGAATTTGGCAAAGTAAATAAATCCGCGTTGGGTAATTGTTCATAAACAGCTTCTGTTTCTTCTGCGCTCACCATTTGATCTTTTTCTGCAAGACATAACAAAACTTTATTTTTAATTTTCGAGTAGTCATTCATTTGCACCGCGTTCTTATCTCCTAGCCCGATTATCATTTGCGAAGTTCTTTGCAAAAGCATTTTCCAATTTTCGCCATGCATCTGTTTTAGCGCCTCGGCAAACTTCGGTATCTTTTGTTCAATCGTATTCGGATCTAAATTTTGAATTTCCTTTTGAGCAATTTCATTCGTCCATTTAAATTTAGTGCCCAACGTAATAATATTCCCTAAAAGTTCAGGCTCTTGCTTTGCGAGATATAGTGCAACGTAGCCACCCATGCTATAACCAAAAACAGAGGCGCTGTTTAAATCACTATTTTGTATAAAAGAATTTAATTCGGATGAAAACTGTGGTATATCGAATTTATTTTGAAATGAAGTTTTGCCATGTCCCGAAAAATTAAGCGAAAAAGTTTGAAACCCTTTTTCGGTAAGTTTATTTGCCATCGGAATTAATTGTTGATCAGAACCAATGGCACCATGAAGAAGAATTATTTTTCTCATGCAGTTTAATTAAAGGTCTTCAGCAAAACAAAAGCCGCCCAATAATATGGGTGCGGATATTTATTCTTTACTTCTGTTTGCGCTTTTCTAAAAGCTTCTTCCGCGTTTTGGGTTTCAACATAATTTTTATAAAATTCTGTCATTAAAAATTGTGTGGCATTATCGTCCACCGGCCAAAGGCTCATCATTATATTTTTTGCTCCGGCAATGGCAAAGGAACGCTGCAAGCCTGCCACCCCCTGGCTTCCCATATTATCTCCTAAACCGGTTTGGCAAGCCGATAAAACAACCAGCTGAGTCTTTGATAAATTCAGTACGGTGGCTTCAGATGCTGTAAAAATACCGTCATTCTCAGAGCTTGTATTTAAGCTGTCGCCGGTGGCCGGGCCCACACCTGCCAAAATAATTCCCGAACGTAAAAAACTATTATCTTTTAAGTTTTTACTGTCAAAACCCAAAAATAATTTATCGGTTGTTTCAAGGTCTTTTAAATAGTAACCGTGGGTGGCAATATGCAATACGTTAGGTGAGTTTATTTTTCGAAGATTCTCTTCATTGGCGTTCTCAGCCGTGAACACATTTACTTTCCAGCCTTTGGTTTTTAATTCTTTTGAAATGATCTCTACCTCCGCTTTTGTACCCGGCAGTTTTGCAAGATTATTTAAACCGTATCTTTTTGCCACCATTTCGCTTTCAGGTTTATTTACCTTAGATGACTTATTCTTAAGATCGTACTCATAATCCGGGTAACCGAATAAGGATGCTGAAAGATCGGCCGACCCCACCGCATTTTTTTTGTTCACCAAAGTTGAAATGTTCGAAATATTACACACCTCGTAATTCTCCTGAACATACTTTTTTGTAGATGTATTATATAACCCGGATAGGTTTATTTTTTGAAAAATTCCGTCTGCCGAAACATAAACCTTATTAATATTTTTTAAACTGCCTTCCAGTTCTTTAAAATACGCTATGTAACTTAAAGAATCGGTCAATTGATCATCAATACATTTCGAAAAATGATCAAAACATTTTTCTTCCAGTTGTTCCCCATTCTTGCAGATGATCAGTTCGGGATTTAAACTATTTTTTGATACAACAATTGCGCCGTATTTTTTTGAACTTACCGAATCATTTATCCACTCATACACTCTAAATAATTCAATGGCCGCTTCTTTATCCGATAAAGCTTTTTTCAGATCTTCATAAGAAACTTTTTCTGTTTTTGCAAAATCACCGAACTTCGCTTTCAACGTATTTTCAAGCCCCGCAGCTTTTCGTATCAATTCATTATCGTCAAATGCCGGTTCGGTTGATTTACTATTATTTACCAGAGCGTTTTTGGCAATTATCCACTCTTGATAAATTTTTATCATTGCTTGATCATTTGAGCCTAAAACTTTTTGCTGTAACCTTGCAGCTTTTTTACTTAACAGTGATTTTAAAAGCATTTGGTTATGCAATGCTCTTTTAATATGTAGGTCAAGATCTTTAACCGGCTGACTTATTTTGTAATTTAAAAGGTACATATTGTAGCTTTGAAAGGCAGGTTCAATAAAATTAAGATAGTGCGCTTGGTTTTCTTCACTCATCGCGTCAAAATAATTATTTAGCTGATTAGAATAAAAATCTAAACTTTCAAAATAAAGTTGTCCTGCTTGTTCAAATCTATTGGTCATAGCATACACTTCTGCCAAAGCCAGTTGTGAACGGGCATACAGATCGTGATTTTTTCCAAGATTCTTTTCAACAAGAAGTAAAGCTTCTTTCAAACTTTTTTCAGCTTTTACCAATTGGTTGGTACGCAAATACAATTGCGTGGTGGAGATTAAGAATGAGGCATATCTAAAATGGTTTTTTCCAACACTTTTTTCAATAATGTCCAGCGCTTTTAATTTTGTTTCTTCCGCTCTTTTAAAATCTTTAAGGTGAAGGTAAAGAGATGAAAGATTGTTTAGGCAATTTCCGTAAAACTGATGGCTCTCTCCTAAAAGTGCGGCGTAAACTTCTTTGGCCTCGAGCGTTCTTTTCAGGGCTTCATCATAATATCCTGCATCAAGATATACCAACCCGAGATTATTAAGGGTGTTGGCGTAACTTTTTGTATTGGTTCTTGAATATTTTTTTTTGATCTCGAGCGATTTTAATAATATTTCCGATGCCAATCCGTAACGTCCCAATTCACGAAACAGATCGCCTTTGTTATTCAGAGTAACACAATAATCGTCGCTTTCAGTTTCGCCAATTTCTTTGTAAATGTTCAGCGCCGTATTAAACGACTCTTCTGCTTCTTTTATATTTCCGTACGACTTATAACACAGCCCAATGTTATTTTCGAGCGAAGCCAAAGCATGGCGGTTCTTTACTTTTAACCGGAAGAATTCTTGTTTTCCCTTTTTAAAATTTTGAAAGGCCATATCGTAACGACTTATTTCGCGATACACATCGCCCAAACTATTAAAACTCTCAATGTAATTCGCTGTATCCTTTATTTCAAGGTACTTTGCCTCCTCTACGAGTTTTGTTTTTATCTCAAGCGCTTTTTGGTATTCTCCAAGGTATTGCAAAATATCACTTAAGTAATCGCTCAAAAAAATATACTCTCTGCTTTTTTCCCCATCAAGGGTCTTGTAATAATAAATAAGGGCTTCTACTCCCGGTTTGGCATCTGCGTATTTTCCCAGTTTAACCAGCACGGTCATATATTCAAAATAAATTTGTGAATACTCACGACTTGAAGGTTTTAAAAAAACAGACAAAGGCCTTAAGCTGGCGTTAAAGTATTTTTCGGCTTCCGTATAATTTTCAATTTCCCTGAAATAATCAGCAAAATAGTAATAGGACATAGGAATCAAACTTGTATCTTTTGATTTGGTTGCATAGTGGTAAGTATATTTAAAAGCTTCGGCGGCGTTCTTTTGGTCCTTATTTTTATTCAGCAGGGCATACCCGTATGAACGGTAAAACTTAAAGGCGTTATCCGGATCTTTTTCTAAACTCTTTTCGTGTTTTGTTTCAAAGGCTTCGTATTCTTTTACAATTGCCTTTTGGCCTTCCATTTTTTTACTGAAAGCCTCCCAATCTTTTTCATAAGTTTGAGCCTGGAGCAAGTTATAAAACACAAACAGGCAGAATAATATTATCCTTACATTCACAGTTCAAAATTAAACTAATTTAAGCATGAAGAAAATATTTTATCTCAGCACTTGCGATACTTGTGCCCGCATTATTAACGAATTGGGCCTAAAGAAAAAGGGCTTTGAATTTCAGGATATAAAAACCGAAAAGATAACACCCGCTCAAATTGATGAAATGAAAAATATGGCCGGAAGTTATGAGTTGCTTTTTAGTAGAGTGGCACTTAAATATAAAAAATTGGAAGTAAAACCTTCCACGGAAAAAGAATACCGTAAATTGATCCTGGAAGAATATACTTTTTTAAAACGCCCGGTAATTTTGTACAACAAACAGATCTTTATTGGGAACACCAAGGGCAATATTGAGAATGCGAAGAAGGAGATAAAATAATTAAATTCTCAGATCCTTATTTTCATAAATAAGTTTATCTCCCCCATTCAGTCCCACTTCCATCATTTTTTCGGCAAGTTTTACCGAAGTTACACCAACATTGGGAAAAATAAGGGATACCGGTTTGTAAAGCACCCGCATGATTCTGTAAGATAAATTTGGTTCAGCCCTTGGGGTTACTGGGTAAATATAACCCGGACGAAAAATATGGAGGCTTTTAAATTTTAACTTAATTAAGCCATTCTCTGCAATACCTTTTTCGCGCGCAAAAAGAATTGAACTTTTTTCGGAGCTATCGGCCCCTTGCCCGCTTAAAAAACAAAAAGAAAGATTGGGGCTGTTTTGTTTAAGTGTTTCGGCAAATACTTTAGTATAGGTAACGGTAATTTTTTTAAACTCTTTTTTTTGTACCTGCCCCGTATAAACGCCGATGCAATAAAAACAAACATCCTTGTTTTTAAAATGCTGCTCGATACCAGAATAATTTAAAAAATCGGCATGTATTATTTCAATCAATTTTGGGTGTTTTATACCTAAAGTTTTACGGGTTATAGACGTTATTGTTTCTACTCCTTCTCCGCTTAAACAATTCAACATAATAAGTTTACCTATCATGCCATTACTTCCTGTAATAATTATATTTTTCATTTATGCTTCCGTTCCGTTAATGTATAAAGGTAAAAAAATCCCCACCTGATTGGGAGGGGATCTAATTTAAAACAACACTCACTCTTTGCTTAATGCATTTTGCCTTTACCATGCTCCTTATGTTTCGCCTTCATGTCTTTTTTTAGTTGTTCAAATTTTGTTTTTTGATCAGGGGTTAAAAAAGCGATTACGGTTGCAACAAATTTATCGTCGTTTGCTTTTGCCTGACTACGCAATGCTTTACGATCTTCCGGCGTGGTTGAACCCTTCATTTTTTCGCGCATTGGTTCGTTGGCATTAATTCTCTCCAAACTTGCGCTTTGCCATTTCGTTTTTTGTTCAGCCGTTAAAGTTAATTCCTTTTCTGCCTTCTCTGCCTGATGTTTTGCTTTCTCCTCAGGACTTAAATTTTTCTTCGAAGCTTTTTTACTCGTTACTGCCGAGTTTGCATCGGTATTATTTTGGCTTTGAACCTGCGCGGTTACGGCTAAACCTGTAACCAGGGCAAGGGATAAAATTAGTTTTTTCATAATTATTAGGTTTAATTATTTGATTCAATTAATAGACCAAAGTTTAATCGGCCTTTAAATTTTCACATTTTTTTAGAAAATTTGATCGTCTTTACGCGCTCGCTTACCAATAACCAAGAAGCGAGACGAAGTAAACTTTTCGAAGTTTACTCTAAAAAGATTGCCTCGCCGCCATTGTAACACCGTGGAGCGGCTCGCCTGCTTAACAGCAAGGCAGGCAAGGACGGAGTAACTTCTACTCCACAACCAACTTTTTCACCACTTCCTGCCCATCAAATTTAATTTTTACAAAGTAAATTCCTTTTGGCGAGTTTTGCAGATCAATTACCGAATCTGCAGTACCGGTATTTGCAGCCTTGTAAACTACTTGGCCAATCGCATTAAATACTTCGCATGTAATTTCTTTCAGATCGGGATTATGCAAATTAAATAAACCGCTTGAGGGGTTCGGACTTAAAATAATTCCATCAGAGATGAATACATTGCTTTTAATGTTGGCAGGAACCGGAGGCGCTAATTTACGGATCAACAGATCGTCAAAATAAAATCCGTCTTTGGTTACTCCACCATCGGTTGTAAAGTTAAAACGGATCTTAACGTTTTGGCCAATATAACTCGAAAGATCTATATCTTCTTTTACCCATCCGTTTTGAAAACCGTCGTACAAAGGGTAATTGCCTCCGTTAGATGCAGGCGATGTTTCGTACTTGGTACATAAATTACTCCAGCTTGCCCCGTTATTGGTGCTTATCAATACTGTTGTTTCGTCGCCACTTTTTTCCAATTCAAAACGGGTGTAATATTGCATATGGGCAAAAACAGCGTTACTTAAATTTGCAGTTGTATTTGTGGTAATTGATTTTAGCTCGTTATCTAAATAATTTCCTGCCGGGCTATCAGTAATACTTGTAGGAGGCGAAACAAATTTAGTACTGCTTAAACCCCAGGTACCCGAAGTTGTAAAATTAGTTACGGTTGAATTTCCGTTGTCGCTTATCAAAACAATTGGAGTGCCGTAAATTTTTGTTATGGTATCGGCATGTACATAGGTTCCGTTATCTACACTAATTAAATATTTAATGACTTGGCCAGGATTCAAACCAAAATTTAATGCAAAAGAAATAGAATCGTTAAGCAATTGATTTTGCGTTAAAGCCGGATAAACTTTTGGCGCGCCAACACTTGTTATGTTTCCGCCAACGGGATTAATGCTTACCGTGAACCCGCCTGCTGTTAAACCCAAACGCTGAATGTTATAATGTAAATAACCATTGGCGCTAATAAATTTATCCTGCAGATCTAATGCATACGCAAATTTACCCGCCAATTTGGCGAGGTAATAATTTTGGTAATACGTAACCTTACAAATATCAACAATTCGGTTTGATGCGGGCCAAAAACCATCTCCTTGTGAACCCGCTTCGGGTGTCATGGATAGTATTTTTGGTTTTGTGCCTTGCTCTCCGTACATCCAGTCATCGCTATCGCCGTTTGTAGTATAATTAACTGTTTGATCACCGGTGCCGTATAAAAAACGACTATCCTGCGTTAATAAAGTTGTCCAGT
>JANYBY010000352.1 GCA_025360565.1 Bacteroidota bacterium | reverse complement strand
CTAAAGAAAAAATTATTTTAACAGGTAATCCTGTAAGGCAAGATATTTCGAACATCTCCGAAAAAAAAAAGGAAGCATTCTCCTTTTTTAAATTAGATCCCGATAAAAAAACAGTTTTAGTAATAGGCGGGAGCCTTGGTGCCAAAGCTATTAACGAGGCCATCGGAAAAAATTTAAAACTATTCGCCGATAACAATATTCAATTGGTTTGGCAAACCGGAAAAATTTATTTTGAAACGGCCGAAAAACAAACGTCACCTTTCGAATCTAAAAATATAACGGCAGTTGATTTTATTTCGAGAATGGACTTGGCATACGCCTTTGCCGATGTTGTTATAAGCCGTGCAGGGGCGGGCGCCATTTCGGAATTATGTATTGTAGAAAAACCCTGTATTCTTGTCCCCTTACCAACAGCGGCAGAAGACCATCAAACAAAAAACGCCATGGCATTGGTAAATAAACAAGCGGCTATTTTGGTAAAAGATACAGAAGCCGTTGCAAACCTTGTGAATAAAGCTATTCAACTTGTGAAAGATCCTGCAAAACAAAACGAATTAATTAAAAACATGAAACAATTGGCATTTCACAATTCGGCAAATGTGATCGCGAAAGAAGTTTTAAAACTGGCAAACTATAAACAAGAATAAAACTATACTTTGTGCGCTTAGTGTATACATAGTGTTCTTTGTGGTTAAAAAAATAAACGAAAGTGAGCATATTAAATTTTAAATTATATTATTTTCTTGGTGTTGGCGGCATTGGTATGAGCGCGCTTGCAAGGTATTTTAATCATTACAAAAAAGCGGTTGTTGGTTACGATAAAACCTCCACCGTTCTTACTTCTCAATTGGAACAGGAAGGAATAAAATGTCATTTTGAAGAAAATGTAGACCTTCTTAAAAAGGTTTTATCGCAGTTTAAAAAGGAAGAAATTTTAATTGTTTATACCCCCGCCGTTCCCAAAGAGCATACCGAGTATCAATATTTAGTAAGCAACAATTTTCAGGTCTTGAAGCGCTCGCAGGTCCTTGGCGAAATTACCAAACAGTTTAAAACTATTGCAATTGCG
The DNA here is from genome assembly GCA_025360565.1 of Bacteroidota bacterium. Lineage (GTDB taxonomy): Bacteria > Bacteroidota > Bacteroidia > B-17B0 > Aurantibacillaceae > Aurantibacillus. Next base: position 6,596 of record JANYBY010000352.1, on the reverse strand, counting down.
GGAACTCATGGCAAAACAACTACAACAACCATGGTAACGCACCTCTTAAAAAGTGCGGGCATCAATTGTTTTGCATTTATGGGGGGTATTTCAAAGAATTATAACACCAATTTGCTTTTGGGAGAGGTAAATTCCGAAGAAACCTATGTTGTGGTTGAAGCCGATGAATACGATCGCTCTTTTTTAACTCTTCACCCGCAAATAGCCGTTATTACTAGTGTTGACGCGGATCACCTAGATATTTATGGAGACGCAAATCATGTAAAAGAAGGGTATTCGCTCTTCGCCAAACAGGTTAAAAGCGACGGGATCCTCATTGTTAAAAAAAATGTTGATAACGAATTGAGTCTCACTAATAAACGTCTTATCTACTCCTTAAATTTAGATACAGAATATTGTGCCCGATCAATAACTATTGAGAATGCACAGTTTTGTTATGACATTAATAGTCCTGTTGAGGCTATACCCCATATTACTCTAGGGTTTCCGGGTATGCACAACGTTGAGAATTCGATTGCCGCGGTGGCAGTCGCGCAACAATTAGGGATAAAAAGTGATGTGATAAAAGAGGCATTACGTTCTTTCAACGGTGTTAAGCGCCGATTTGATTACAGGGTAAATACCGCTAAAACGGTCTATATTGATGATTATGCGCATCATCCCGAAGAATTAAAGGCAACAATTGGTTCGGTTCGAAAATTATACCCTGATAAAAAAATTACGGGAATATTTCAGCCGCATTTGTTTTCAAGAACAAGGGATTTTGCAGACGCGTTTGCAGAAAGTCTGGATATGCTGGACGAATGTATTTTGTTGGATATTTACCCGGCACGCGAGAAACCCATTGAAGGGGTTACTTCTCAAATGCTGATCGGTAAGATGAGTTCGCAAAATAAAAAGGTGCTTGGCAAACAGGAAACATTAGAATTTTTAAAGACCAATAAGCCTGAGGTGCTTATCACGATGGGTGCAGGTGATATTGATGGAATGGTTGAACAAATTGAACAAATTTTAAAATAGAATTGAAAAAAATAAATTATAAAAAAGTACTTGTTATGCTGCTTTGGATCGTTGCCATTGCAGGTATTACAGGCTCTTTGGCCTTTGTTTCAAAAAGTGAAAAAAACACGAGAGTTAAAAGCCTTAATATTTCTATTCACAACAATGAAGAGAATTTATTTTTGAATGAAAAAGACATTAAGCAATTTCTTGCATCATGCAACAAGTCTGTTGTTTCAAGCCAATATAAAAACATCAGTATTCCCGAATTGGAAAAAGTTTTAAATTCTCATCCAGCCATCCAAAATGCAGAGGTTTCGGGTGATATTGACGGGGAAGTAAAAATTGATATTGTTCAGCGCACCCCTGTTTGCAGGATCATTAATAGTGACGGAGAAAGTTATTATATCGATTCACAAAGTAAATTAATGCCGCTGAACGAAAATTATTCGGCCCGCGTAATTGTGGTGAATGGTTTTGTGAACGAACCTTATTCAAAAAGGTATCAATACAGCGTTGATCAGATCAGATCAAATAAATTATTTAGTCAGGTAAGCATGCTGGATGATCTGTTGGATGTAGTGAATTATATCAATGCCGATTCTACATTGAGCACATTGATCCATCAGGTGTATGTTAACGAAGAACATGACCTGGAGCTGTTTCCGGCGGTAGGCGAGCAAAAAATAATTTTTGGAAGCTCAGAATTTTTAGTTGAAAAATTTAATAAGCTTAAATTATTTTATACCCAAGGATTAAATAAAACTGACAGCTGGACAAAATATTCAACACTTAATTTAAAATATAAAAACCTGGTGGTTTGCACCAAAAAATAATCATGGAAAAACAAACAAATCAAAACAACCAAAATACTGCATCTGAACTGGTGGTTGGTTTAGACATTGGAACTACAAAAATTTGTGCCATGGTTGGCCGTAAAAATGAATTTGGTAAAGTTGAAATTTTAGGGATCGGTAAAACCGAATCTTTGGGCGTTAGCCGTGGAGTGGTTGTAAACATTGAACAAACAGTGGCTTCTATCAGAACCGCTGTTGCCATTGCCGCCGATAAAGCGGGTGTTGATATTGGTGAAGTAATTGTTGGTATTGCAGGGCAACATATTAAAAGTATGCAGCACCGCGGCATGTTGATCCGTGAGAGTTTAGAAGACGAAGTTTCGCAAAAAGACGTTGATAATTTAATTGATAACATGCACCGCTTGGTGATGAGCCCCGGCGAGGAGATCATTCACGTGATTCCGCAAGAATATATTATCGACAGCGAAATAGGAATTAAAGATCCTATCGGCCACGCCGGAATTCGTTTGGAGGGAAATTTCCATATTATAACAGGACAAGTTAGTGCCGTAAAAAATATTTTTAAATGTGTTAACCGCGGCGGACTTGAAACCGTTGGCTTACACCTTGAGCCACTTGCCAGTGCTGACGCGGTATTGAGCGATGAAGAAAAAGAAGCGGGTGTTGTTTTGATCGATATCGGCGGTGGTACAACCGACGTCGCTATTTTTTACGATGGCATTATCCGTCACACCGCTGTTATTCCTTTTGGCGGAAATATAATTACAGATGATATTAAAGAGGGATGCGGCATCATAAAAACACAAGCAGAACAATTAAAAATGCGTTTTGGTTCAGCCTTAGCGCAAGAAAATCAAGAGAACGAAGTTATTTCCATTCCTGGTTTACGCGGCCGTCCTCACAAAGAGATCTCGGTAAAATTTCTCGCACAGATCATTCAGGCACGCATGGAAGAAATTTTAGAATTTGTTTTATTCGAAATTAAAAGCTGCGGATATGAGCGCAAATTATCGGCCGGAATTGTGGTAACAGGCGGCGGATCATTATTAAAACATTTGCCACAACTGGTAATGCTTACAACAGGCATGGATTGTCGCATTGGCACGCCTAACGAGCATTTGGCGGGTAACGACGATGAATTAAAAAATCCTCTATACGCCACCGGTGTTGGTTTGGTAATGAAAGGAATTGATAAATACGAGCGTGACGCTAAGCGTGGAATTAATACAGCCAAAACTGAAACTGCAAACGAAATAAAAATTGAGGAAGTTGAAGTTATAAAAGATAAGAAAAAAGTTGCCGGCCACTCTAAAAAGAAAATAGGAAGTTTTTTCGAAAATATTTTTAAAAGTGCGCAAGATTGGATCTCTGATGATATCGAATAGAAGCACGAGGTGAGACAAAAGAGAATCAAGACGAGATGCAAAAACAAAACATTGAAGTAGAAAAAAGCTCACTTGACTGTAAACAAGAAACCAAAAACAAGAAATATAAAATAATAAAACCCTTAACTAAAAAATAAATACCATGATGCAATTCGAATTACCACAGGAAGAAAACTCGATCATAAAAGTGATCGGTGTTGGCGGCGGCGGGAGCAATGCCGTAAATCATATGTACCGCTTAGGCATAAAAGGGGTAGATTTTATAGTTTGTAATACCGATAAACAGGCTTTGGAAAAAAGTCCAGTACCCAATAAGATCCAGCTCGGCAACGAATTAACAAAAGGGCTAGGAGCCGGTTCTATTCCTGAAGTGGGACGTAATGCCGCTTTGGAATCGCTTGAAGAAGTGAAAAGTTACCTTGGAGATAATACGCAAATGGTATTTATTACCGCGGGGCTCGGCGGTGGCACCGGAACAGGCGCTGCTCCCGTAATAGCAAGTATTGCGAAAGAACTTGGCATACTAACGGTTGGCATCGTGACGATTCCTTTTACCTTTGAAGGAAAAAAACGTCGTCAGCAAGCCGAATTAGGTTTGGAAGAAATGAAAAAGTATGTGGATACGCTTTTAGTTATAGGGAACGATAAATTGCGTGAAATATATGGTAATTTAAAAATGAGCGAAGCGTTTGAACATGCAGATGATGTTTTAACAGGGGCTGCAAAAAGTATTGCTGAAATTATCAGTCTGCACATGCATATTAATGTTGACTTTAACGATGTAAAAACAGTAATGAAAGAGAGTGGCGTAGCCATTATGGGTTCTGCGGTTGCAAGCGGTGAAAGACGTGCTATCAGAGCGGTTGAACAGGCTTTAAATTCTCCTTTACTAAATGATAACGATATTAGCGGAGCCCGTCACGTATTATTGAACATCATGAGCGGAAGTGATGATATTGATATGGATGAGTTTGGAGAAATTACAGATTATATTCAGGAAGCAGCCGGCGGAACAGCCGAATTAATTACAGGTTACGGCACCGATGCGTCTTTAGGAAATAATGTAAGCGTTACAATTATTGCAACAGGCTTCAACTCAAAACAAAATACAGGTTTTGAATCACCGATATTTAAAGAGCGCAAAGTGGTTAGTCTGGAAGAAAAAATAGAAGTGAAACCGGTGGAGGAAGTTAAACAAATTAGTATTGTTGACGAGATAAAAAAATCGGAACCTTTTGTTTTTATTAAAGAAGAAAAAACAGAAGAGCCTAAAAAGGAACCGACTTTTACAATAACTAATATTGAAGAAACTGAAACAAGTTTGGTTGAAGAAACGGAAACTAATATTACTGAATTCACTTTTACAGAATTGAAAGAAGAAACTTCTAATGTAACTTCATCGAAAGAAACAAATGATATTGAAGATGAAATAAAAAGCGATGCCGTTAGCCGTGAAGAACAAATTAAATTGGCTCAGGAGCGTATTCGCAAACTGAAAGAGATCACGCTAAAAATGAAGAGCCCTGAAGGCCTTGCTTCGCTTGAGAAGCAGACCGCCTTTGAACGTAAAAATATTTCTTTAGAAAATAAAACACCAAGTACCGAATCAAATGTATCGCGTTATACATTAAGCGAAGGCGACGATAAAAAGATTGAGATCCGTCCGAACAATTCGTTCTTGCACGATAATGTAGATTAAGCTGTTGATAGTTTGTAAAGTAAAATGCGGTTCTTTTAGGGGGAACCGCATTTTTTATTACAAATTCGTCATTCCGATCCCGACTTTTTCAGTAGGGAATTTAGTCAAAAAAAAAGTTTCTCCGAATAAAAAGTAGGGATCGCAAGGGCATGCTAATTTTTAAATTTTATCTTGTAATAGGAAAGGATAATTTTACAGTTGTGCCATTTCCGTTGCTATAATGAATATTTCCGTCAATTTGATCTGCAAGCGATTCAATAAGCGTTAATCCTAGTGATTTGTCACTTCTTTTTGTATTTGTAAATCCTCTACCATTGTCGTGCATCTTTATATTCACGAGGTCAAAATTTGTAGCTAAACTTACTTTAATAGTTGGCTCAATTTGAGAATCGGAAAAAGCGTGTTTAAGTGAATTGGTAATGGCTTCATTAATGATCAAGCCTATAGGAACCGCTTTTGTAATGTCAACCTCTATATTTTCCAACTCTTCTAAAACCAATATTTTATCACTTAAGGAATGACTAAATACTATTTCCTTTGTAAGTTCCGAAATATAATTCTTTAGATTGATCTTTGATAAATCGCTTTTCTTGTAAAGTCTTTCGTGAACCATTGCAATGCTTAACACCCTGTTTTTTGCTTCGTTCAAAGATTCCTTTACTTTCTCATTATCAGCGCCTTCTTTTTGCAAATTAAATAAACCAATAATAACGGCAAGGTTATTTTTTACGCGATGTTGAATTTCAGCTAAAAGAATGTCCTTTTCATTCAAGGCACTATTAATGATTATCTTATCATCTTGCCCTTTTGAAATGAGGGCGTTTAACTCTTTGTATTGTTTATTGATAAAATTGACGATCAGAAAAACTAAAAATGTTGTTATAATAACTGAAAAATAGCAATTAAAGGTGAAGAGGATCAAACATTGATCATAGGTAAGCGTATTGTTTTTTATGAAAGGGATCTTGACCGTGGCCGAAAGAACAAAGCCTACAATAACAGTTATAAAAAAGAATTTGGATCTGAGAGTTGATCTATTGGGATTGTGTAATAATGCAATGCAAAATATTAATGGGAAATAATATAAATAACACCCACAGGAAAGGCCATAATGCATGTTTAAGTACAAAAGGGTTAGGTTAACCGAAATAACAAATAAGAATGGAGGAAAAACATATAATTTTTTATAATTAAAAAATAAAATAAGCAGGCCAACAATGCATTCAAAAAAAATTGAGTAGATAGGAAAAGGCTCATGAATAAAAGCAATATTAAGAGTTCCGAATAGGGTACCCATTAAAGTAATACACGCGAGTATATTAAGGATCCTGACTTCCTTTTTTTGATAAAACTCAAGATCGTTAGTAACACCTATATTTAGTAAACGTGAAAACACCTGCACAAAATAGCCCTTTATTTTTGATAACCTTAAAATATTTTAGATTAAGCTTATATTTTTTAGATGAATTTTGAAGAATAAAGTCGCAATAGACCTTCAAGGTTTTTCCGAACATTCCCGAAAACCTTGAAGGTCTTTAGGGTCACACCACAATATTCACGATCTTTTTGGGCACAACAATTACTTTTTTAGGCGTTTTTCCTTCAAGGTATTTTTGTGTTTGCTCGTTTTCCATTACGAGTTTTTCAATTTCAGTGTTAGTGAGTGTGGTTGACAATTCAATATTAAAACGCACC
>JANYBY010000134.1 GCA_025360565.1 Bacteroidota bacterium | reverse complement strand
TAAGGCAATAAATTTCTCAGTGTAACTCTGTGCTCTCCATGTCTCCGTGGTTAGTTCTTCAAAACACAAACACACCTGAAACCAAGCCAGGCAGTTGGGGTAGAGTAGGGAATATCTTTACCGGCACGACATTCTTCCAATTGATGCCTCCAGCCTCCACCTTTACTGATGCCTTTTTCGGAGATCATTTCGGCAACGTTTCCAAAAGTATTAAATAGACCAAATAAATTTTTGCTGTATGAATATACAGGCGCGGTAACATCTGCACTTTGTTTGCCTTCTTTTTGGTACTTTTTCCAAATGCTGTCTGTCATCCAGCAATGATTGAATTTAGGCAGGCCTTTTTCGTTTTTGCCATTGTTGGAAACAATTCCTCTTCCATTATCACTTATCATTTCCCATTCTTCTTTAGTTGGTAAGCGATATTCAATATTAATTTCTTTTTTGTAGCCTATATAATAAAACTCTTTTACCCTTTCAGTTCTCCATTTACAAAAGGCCACAGCCTGTTCATATGAAATGCCAACTACGGGAAAGTTTTTGTAGGCAGGATGGCGGTAATAATATTGTACATAAGGTTCGTTATAAGTTGATTTGTCGCGCCATACCAATGTGTCCGGTAAAGTAAAAACATGTTCAGGAGAATGCGAACCGTATTTTGTTTTAGCCCAGAATTCATACTCTTGCCATGCAAAATTTGAAATTTCTGTTTCATCTGCAAAAAAAGTTTCGGTGATCTGTACTGTTCCGGGAGGAATTAATTTTTTTGTTTTTTTGAAAGTGAAAGAAAGGCAGATAAATAAAGGAAGCAAGAGGCAAGACCTAAAAGACGCAAGACGAAATCCGTGGTTCTCTATGTTCTCCGTGCCCCTGCCTTGCCGGTAGGCAGGTCCGTGGTTAGTCTTCATCATATTTCCAGCGCCTTTTTAAAGTCAAACAAATTATCGGCGTTATCGGGCAATTCAGTTACGGTAAATTTATTGTTGTTGCCCTCTGTACTTTCTTTAAACGAAATTTTGTTACACAAATACATTTTATTTTTTACGAATATCACAAAACTATTTGTATTCTTTTCGTTATAAAGCATTTTTGAAAAATCGGCTTTTAAAAAACTGTAAACCGAATTTTGTGTATGGTCAACTAAATAGATTACACTCGGAAAAAGCGGTTTATCTTTTGTATTTAAAATAAATATCGGCGAAATGCTTAGCCCGTCCTTTGGCCCGGCGAGCGCGCAATCCGAATTATAGATCCCGAATTTAGAAACTTCGAAAAGTCTTACTGCTTTAACCGGATTTGCCATTGCATTAAAATTCTTTTCAAGACTACTTTCTTCTTTAGCTTGCATTTTAGCAAAGTAAAGCGATCTTTCTTTTTCATACTCCGCTTTTTTATTATCCTGTTCGGCCAAGTACGCTTTTTGTTTATTTTCCATTTCGGTCTTTAAACGGGTTTCTTCCTGCGTTCTTTTTTCAACCAAGCCCTGGTAAACTTCAAATTTTTGTTCGTATTTTTTTTGTGCTTTGTCAAAATCACCGGCCGACAATACAGGATACATAATTAATTTTTCAACTCTGCCGCGATAAGATAAAGTGAGCAAATAATTTATTCCTTTTTGCGGGCCTTGTGTAATTTTTACATCGCTCCAGGTAATTTCGCTCATCTCCTTAGTGTAACCTGTATTTTCGGATCCTACTTCAAAAATGGCATTTTCAAAAGCAGCCAGCTCAGGAAAATCTTTCGGGCTCGCGTCTATCTGAAAAGTTGGACGCCCCGTAGATTTTTTTGGTTTGAAAGGTTCTTTTGGTTTTGGCAATACCTCCGCCTTTTTTGTATAAACCACTTTTACGCTGTCAATCTTTTTTGGAATGATCACCTCAATTTCTCTTTTTAAAGTTTCCAATTTTTTGTTTGGAGTTTTCGTCTCGACTCCCTGCCTCGCCGGTAGGCAGGCGCTCGACGTGACAGACTTTGAGGGTTTAGGTTCATCATGTTTAATGTATTTCCAATTACGTTCAACAGTATCTAAATAATATTGGTTAAAACGGTTCTCGCTGTTGTCCGATGCCAGTTCTATTTTAAGATCTTTGTCCGGCTTAATAAAAACGGGTTCGCCGTCCTGGTGACCGATCACATCAAACATACCGGCACTTTCTAAATTAAATTTTTTACCGGCACTGTCGTATGCCATTGGAATTCCACCGGCGATAATATCTCCCTTGTCGTGAAACTCGCGGTACTCAATGGTTACATCGCCCACAATGTCTTTCCCGTTCTTATCAACAAAACTATTTTTGGGGATATTTATTTTTGAAGAAGTAAAATGTTTTATTTCTCCGCCTTTAGCATTATTTATTTTGTAAGAAGAATAGGGGATCGCAATTTTTGAAGATGGGGCGTTAACAAAAGCTATTTTGCCATCCGGGTCTTGCATCCCTTCAGTCTTGTGTCCTGCCTCGCTTGTGTTGTTCTGAGTAGTTATTTTATCATTCAGTTTGGTTTGTTTGTTATTAAAAAAAGTAGCGAAGGTAATGGTGCAAACAACGGTTACACCGGCTATTGCGGAGGCGTACCGCACCTTTTTGTTTTTCCACCAGCTGTGGTCTTCGCGGGCTTTTTGTAAACTTTGCTGTTTGAATTTTTTTACTAACTCGTTAAAATCTTTGTGTTTGTCAAGCTCTTCATCAGTTACCTTAGGACGATCAATATTAAATTTTGGTGCCATACTATATTTTTAATTTACTCAGCGATTTTTTTAATTTCTCAACAATTCTATACATTCTAACTTTGGCGTTAACTTCTGTTATATCTAATATCTCGGCGATCTCTTTAAACGGACGTTTTTCAAAAAAGCGAAGTTCTACCATTTGCAGATCATCACTTTCTAATTCCAGGATCAATTGTTTAATTGCCGGAATGTATTCTTCAAAAAACGGTTCCTGAGTTTCTTCAGTAATAAAACGCAGGTCGCCAATATCTGCATTTATGGCACGTTTATCTTTTAAACTGCGGAACATTTGCATGAGCTCGTTGTGAGCTATGCGGTAAAGCCAGCTTGCAAAAGGCACACCTTGAAATTTGTAATTATTTAAATTGGTAAGTGCTTTTAAAAACACTTGTCCTGTAAGATCAAACGCGGTGTCTTTATCATCCATACGTTGATGCAAATAATTAAAAATTTGTTTGTAGTATTTACTGTAAAGAGGACCGAATCGTTCAGGATTTAATTTCGCTGCTTCGATGATCACAAGCTCCTCATTAAGCTGATCAGATGTATGATGATAATGAGGATTGATTGCCATAAACTTTAAAGAGGTTTTAGAGTTATAAGCAAAAATGCCTCGTGGGGTTACGCCAAGATTTCAAAAAACTGTGAATATATAACTAAGTATTTGATTATCAGTTACAGTTTTTTTCAATCAAATGAGTGAATCATTGTAAAAATCGGGTGAAATATGGTTTTGAATGAGTGAATGAGTGAATTTTTGGGTGAATCAAAAGCCGGAAAGTGTTTTTTTTTTGGAATTTTTTGATGAAAACAGAGGAAATTATTTGTGATTTTTGATAAGATAAAGTCTGTTATGTTTATAGCATTTACATGCAAATTAATATTTTCATTTTAACATTCTATGGCATCATAATTGTAATTAATATCATTAAATCCC
>JANYBY010000336.1 GCA_025360565.1 Bacteroidota bacterium | reverse complement strand
AAAAATAACATCATCGGTAATATTATCTTTATTCCAATTGAAATACGATTTTTTTAAGTGATTGGCTATTTGCCTTGTCAACTCTTTACGTTCGGAACCTTCGGGAAGTTTTTTTGCTTTGGTGATTATCTCTTCAATGGTTTTTCCGTAATGCTTAAAACGGATCTTTCCTTTTTGATAACTAACACGCTTTGGTTTTTCTTTAAACGTTTCGGCACTTGGTATCGGGTAAGGACTGTCTACATCCAATTTAAATTGAGAAATGATAAAAAGATGATCCCACAATTTGTGTGTGAAATCAGAAACGTCGCGCAAATGCGGATTAAGTTGCCCCATTACTTGAATGATGGCTTTTGCACAAAGATTACGTTCTTCTTTGTCTTTTATTGTGCAGCAAAATTCTATCATGCCTTGAATATTCCTGCCGTATTCGGGAATTATCAGGTGATCTTGTTGTGTATTATATTCCATAGTTTGAAAACATAAATATACTCAAAATTGCCCTTATTTTTTTGCCAATTTTGCTTTAATTACAACTGCTCTTTGTTAGTAACACGGTACTCACTTGCAACAGGACAATTCTTTAACATTAATTAGAAAAAATAGATGAATTATGTAAGAGAGGTATTAATACATATTTAACTCTATCTTTGCACCCCAATGGAAACTAATTTTGTTGATTATGTAAAAATTTGCTGCCGCAGCGGTAAAGGCGGCGCGGGTTCGGTGCATTTTCACAGGGATAAATTAACGGCATTTGGCGGGCCCGATGGAGGCAACGGCGGGCGTGGCGGGCATGTAATTTTAAAAGGTAATAAACAATTGTGGACATTGATCCACTTAAAATACCGTAAACACATTATTGCCGAAGAGGGCGGAAACGGATCGAGTAGCAATAGCAGCGGCAAGCAGGGCAAAGACGAAATACTGGAAGTACCCTTAGGAACCATTGCAAAAGACGCTGAAACCGGAGAAGTTTTATTTGAGATACAAGAGGACGGACAGGAAATAATTTTTGTACCCGGCGGAAGGGGCGGTTTAGGGAATGCTAATTTTAAGAACAGCACACAGCAATCGCCGCGATACGCGCAGCCCGGCGAACCCGGAAAAATGGAATGGAAAGTTTTAGAGTTGAAAGTGCTGGCCGATGTTGGTTTAGTTGGATTTCCGAACGCCGGAAAATCTACTTTGTTATCGGTGGTGAGTGCCGCTAAACCCGAAATTGCCAATTACGCGTTCACTACTTTGGTGCCCAATTTAGGGATTGTAAAATACCGCGATTTTAAAAGTTTTGTAATGGCCGATATACCCGGAATTATTGAAGGGGCGCATGAAGGAAAAGGAATTGGCCTGCGTTTTTTAAGACATATTGAACGCAACTCGAGCCTTCTTTTTTTGATCAGCTGCGATACAAAAGATATTTTGGATGAATATAAAATTTTATTGAACGAATTAAAACAATTCAATCCTGAATTATTAGAGAAAAAAAGACTTTTAGCCATTACAAAATGTGACTTAATGGATGAAGAGCTGGAAGAGGAAATGAAAAAAGACCTGAATAAACGTTTCAAAGGAAAAAATAAAATTCCGTTTATTTTTATTTCTTCGGCTACAGGAAAAAACATTACGCAGTTAAAGGATATGTTGTGGGCGATGTTGCAGTAAAACCTCGACTACCTTCGACCTGCGCCAATAGTGCTGGAGTTTATTTTGTAAAAATAAACAATGAAAAAGAACAAAAAACTTTTAAAATTATTAAGGAATAAGCCTTATTTCACCAAACTAACATTTCCCTTCACAATCTTCGTCGCGTTACTTCTGTCGGAGTATTTCACAATATAAAAATAAACTCCGGCGCTGCATGGCTCACCGCTTGTAGTGTAACCGTCCCATCCGATTAAGGCGTAACCCTGTTTATCAAACTTTAAATTTTCCTGTTTATAAATTAAAGTGCCCCATCGGTCATAAATTTCAAGTTCTTGCAAGGAGTAACCATAAGAAAATTTAATGCTCCACAAATCATTGGCATCATCGTTATTAGGTGTAAAAATGTTTGGAATTATCGGCTCTTTAAAACAAGTATCCGCCACGGCAATTGAAATGCTTAATGAACGTGTAAAAGGACAAATGCTTGCGTTACCGGTGCTGGAAATATTTACCGAATAAGAATTACCAAATTGAGTTACGCTTTTAGCCGACAGAGCACTTGTAAAAGTGAACGAAGATTTAGGGAGCCACTGATAAGTAACGGTATTGCCCGGTGCAGGATTTAAAAAAGAAAGATTAATTGTATCGTTCGGACAAACCGAATTTAAATTACTGATGAGGGTTGGAGAATCTGTAAAAACCGGAACCGAAACGCTCACGCTTGCACTGCGTGTAAAAGGGCAAAACGCATTTTGCCCGGCATTGTTAATGTTTATTGTAAAAGCGGCACTTTGTGCAATTACCGCGCTCGCACTTGTATTGTTTGTGTTGGAGTATACCCCGATGGGTAGCCAGTTGTAAGTGTTTGTGCCCGGCGGATTATTGCTCACCGTAAAAGTTATAATATTTGTTGCGCAAGCTGTGGCTGTATTTGCCGCTAATCCAATAGCAGGGCCGGTGTACTTTGGTTTTATCTGCACCTGTATGGTGTCTTTTTTAATTAAACCGCAAACATCCTGCTGAACAATAAAAGTTTGCGTTGTTGAGGGCTTTACCCACAAGCCTCCGCCGGTTGCAATTTGCACCGAGCCTGTTGAAGTGTTAAACCATAAACATTCTAAACCAATCTCCGGCGGTCGGCCAATAAAAACACTATCTCCTGTACATAAAACTGTATCTCTTCCGGCAAATGCTGGAAGGTCGGCTTCGATGACGGAGACATCGTCAATAAAATAAAGTGCATAATCATCCGCAGCCGTTGGGTTAACAAATAAGGAGTTTGTTGAGCCATTCAATGTAAAGTTCCCTAAAGTAATTTTTGTTTCGTTTCCTTTTGCAAAATAAATGCCCTGAACTTTAGTCCAATTTAAAGTATCGCTTATAAAGACGCCACTTGGACTACTCACGCTTGTTGGAACTAAAGTGGTTTGCCCAGGTGGCGTATGAATACTCCCATCATCTAAATATGCTCCAATTTTATCAATTGCATACTGAGAATTATTTGTGAGGTTAACATGATAGGTTATGCAATAGTTTTTTTTAACTAACGTTTTAATTAAAGTGCCTTGAATGTAATCTATAATATTTCTTCCCGGCCTTAAAAGTAAAAAATTATGATAATTTTTTCCTGTTCTCGGCTGTTGATAACTTCTGCCAAAAATATTTTTGGGAACTCCTACTATAGACCACAACCCTGTACCTGCATAACATGTAGTCATTAGATCTGGATCATAACCTCCCCCGTTTATTAAAGTATCCCAATACAAAGCTTTTATTTTATTATAAAAAGCCGGACAAGAATCCACCTGCTCAAAACTGGGATTTAAAACATAATTAACTTGGGAATTCAGATCAATTGTAAAAAGTAGAAACAAAAAAGCCAAAAGCATAGCTCTTGGCTTTTTTGTACAAGCCCATCTCTTGTCTCCTCCGCCGTAGCGGAGACAAGAAGGGGCATCATGTTTATTTACTAATAATAAGCCTGTGAACATCTATACTCCCGTCTTCAAGTTTTACTTTTAAGAGATAAGTTCCGTTCAATAAATTATTGTTTAAGTTAAGTTCGCTACCACCTGTTAAAAATTTACTTTCTGTTAATATTAACTTACCAGCAATATCAAAGATACTGATTTCTACGCTTTGTTTTTCAATATTTTGATTAAATCTTAATAGGTAATTACCGTCATTAGGGTTTGGAAATAAGGTGGTTTTTAATATTACGTTGATGTCTTTTATCTCATCCGCCTCCGGGAAAAATATTATTCAGCTAAAAGATATGCTGTGGGAGCAATTGAATTAGTCAAACTTTCTCAAAGCCCAATTCTCTTTCTTTCGTATTACTTCCTTATCAGTTTTTGTTTTGTCTTTGTACCCGCATAAATGCAGCACGCCATGGATCATCACACGTTTTATTTCTTCTTCAAAATCAATATCTAATTTTTTAGCGTTCTCCTCTACTCTCTCAACACTTATCATTATATCACCGCTGATGATTTTCTTTTGACAGTAATCAAATGTAATGATGTCGGTATAGGTATCGTGTTTTAAAAATTGTTGGTTTATTTTTAATAGTTCTTCATCGGTAGTAAACACAAAACTTATTTCGCCAGTTTGCTTTTTTTCGAGCCCGATAATTTTTTTGATCCAGGTTTTAATTTTACCGCTTGTCTTTAGCTTGAATTTAATATGTTGCTCCTGAAAAGTAATTGCCATTTTAAAGCGGAATTGAATCTTTTATTATGGTTGGCATTTGCCCGTTGTTCCTCGCTCTGATCAAGGCTTCCACACCCGAAAGGGATAATTTAAATTCCTGCAAATTTGCCTGAAATAATTGCTGCTGACCGTAACTGTTTTTAATTAATTGCTCCGCGTTATTTTTTTCCTGAGTCGAAAATTCGATCAGTTTTTCTTCTTCTAAGGAGTTTTCTTTTGCATCGAGCATTAATTTATTTAACTGCGAATTTATTAAACTGCCTCGGGCCAAAATAGATCTGCGGTTCTCGGCAAAATCGAATAAATTTTTTCCACAAACAAAAAACTGCTGTATATGATCAGCTTCGGTTTTACTCACCGTATCATTAACATTTTGCTGAATAAATTGTTTGTAGTTATCGTATTTAGCAATGGCCTTTTTTAAGATGGCCGTATCAACTTGTTTTAATTCGTTTAATTTTTGATTCAAGGCTCCGCTTAAACTATCTAATGTCTTTATTTGTTTTTCGCTAAAGTCGTTTTTGCAGGAGGAGAAAATTATTAAAAGGGAAAGAAGAATGAAAATTTGCAAAAAAGATCTCGAAGCCGAAAACAAAAAAAGCGAACTGTCATCCTGAGGTACGAAGGATCTGTTCTCCGGAACTAAAGCATCCCCCAAGAACAGATTCCTCGTTCCTCGGAATGACGGTGCCTTAAGAGGGTCTCGACTCCCTGCCTTCGCTTTTGCTTCGGCAGGCAGGTGCTCGACCTGACAAACTTTTATTGCAATTTTTGCCGGCATTAATTTATTTCTTCAAATCCGCAATACGGAACAAGTACTTTTGGTATTTTAATTCCGGTCTCGGTTTGGTTATTCTCTAATAAGGCGGCCACAATACGCGGCAAAGCCAATGCACTTCCATTTAAACTATGTGCCAATTGTGTTTTTCCGTTAGCATCTTTAAAACGGCATTTTAACCTGTTGGTTTGAAAAGCCTCGAAGTTACTTACGCTACTCACTTCGAGCCAGCGTGTTTGTGCGGCGCTCCACACTTCCAGATCGTAAGTTAATGCACTTGCAAAACTCATATCGCCTCCGCATAATTTTAAAGTACGAAAAGGTAATTCCAATTCTTTTAATAATTCGGCAACATATTCGCGCATCTCTTCCAATATTTCATAGCTTTTATCAGGATGAACGATCTGAACAATTTCAACTTTATCAAACTGATGTAAACGATTTAGACCGCGCACATCTTTGCCGTAACTCCCCGCTTCTCTTCTGAAACAAGGGGTGTAAGCACAATTCTTTATCGGGAAATCACTTTCCTTTACAATTACATCGCGGTAAATATTTGTTACGGGCACTTCTGCGGTTGGGATCAAATATAAATTGTCTATGCCCATGTGGTACATCTGTCCTTCTTTATCAGGCAATTGTCCGGTACCGTAACCGCTGTCTTCATTCACCACAATTGGCGGCTGAATTTCTAAATAACCTTTTGCGGTGGCTCTATCCAAAAAGAAATTAATTAAGGCTCGCTGCAAACGCGCGCATTTGCCTTTGTATACGGGGAAACCCGCGCCGGCAATTTTAACGCCCAATTCAAAATCAATTAAATTATATTTTGTTGTTAATTCCCAATGCGGCTGGGCTTTCGCGTGCAACGTTGGTTTTACGCCATGCTCAAACACCACTTCATTATCTTCCGGCGTTTTTCCGGCGGGCACTTTTAAACTTGGGGTATTTGGAACCTGCACTAAGGCTTGATGAATTTCCGCTTCGATCTTTTTTAATTCTTCATCAAATTGTTTTTCTTTTAATTTAAGTTCGCCTGTTTTTGACTTGGCTTTTTCGGCCTCATCTTTTTTTCCGACTTTCATTAACTCACCAATTTGTTTGGCAATTTGATTGGCTTCGGCTTTTACATCGTCTGCCGACTTTTGAATGTTTCTTCGCTCAACATCTTTTTCCAAAACGGAATTAATGATCGCTTCAGCATCCTTAAAATTTTTAATGGCGAGGCGTTTTAAAACTTCGTCTTTGTTATCGCGTATATAATTTAATTGTAACATATAATTTTAATACTTATGGCCACTTCTGTTAAATAAAAAAGTAACGATTTCAATTTTAGCCGAAGAATATTTATAAAGCATGGAAACATTGATGTTGATAAGGCATTTTCGTAGGTTTTTCAGTTTTGAAAGTGGGCATAATTCCTTATCTGATTTCAATTTTGTAATTAAAGAATCTACATCATCAATAAATTTATTTGCCAGCCTTACAGAGTAGTTATGAAGGGTTTGTTCTAAGTACTTAATATAAACAACTTTGGCTTTGTCCGACCAGATTACCGTCATTTTCGTTTATTAGTTTTTTTTCGCGCCTCAACCATAACTTCTTCATGGCTATGAATTCTGTTATTTTTTAGATCATCAAGACCCTGTTCAATCGATTTTTTTTCTTCTTGATTTAGTCCGTCGTACCAATCTGCTGTTTCAGTTACTTTCACGAATTTTAGGCTTCTTAATAATTCCATTAAGAACTCTGCTCTATTATTAGCTACTTCAAGAGTTATTTTCATGTGCTTATAATTTGTTTTTTAATGATCATATGGAATGCTCAGATTATTTTCATCCACTGTTTGTGTTTGGCAATCACGATCATTTCATACTTCAAATTTAGAAAAAATTCATGAAAAAAGCCTATCGAATTATCGACAGGCTTTTCAATAATAGTTCGTAAACTTATTAAGCTTCTACAGGAACGATGGATACATAAGAACGATCGTCACGTTTCTTTTTAAATACCACTTTTCCATCCACTAAAGCGTAAAGTGTATGGTCTTTACCAATACCTACGCCAACTCCTGGATTATGTTTTGTACCGCGTTGGCGAACAATAATGTTGCCTGCAATACAAAGCTGACCTCCGAAAATTTTAACGCCTAAGCGTTTGCTGTGTGATTCGCGTCCGTTTTTTACTTTACCTTCGCCTTTTTTGTGTGCCATTTTATTTTAATTTTAGAATTTTTGAGTTGTTGATTTGTAGAATTGTAAATCTATAAATCTGAAACTCTACAATTAGTTAATCTTTTTTCTTAGTTGTTGTTTTTTTAGCCGCTGCTTTTTTAGCAGGTGCCTTTTTTACCGGAGCTTCTGTTTCTGCTACTGCTTCTACAACAGGCTTCTCAGATTTTTTTCCGTAAACTTTTTTTACGTATTTCTCAACCGTGATCTCATCCTTAAGTGTATCGCCTTTGGCTAATACACCCTGAATTAAAATTTGGGTAAAGCTTTGACGGTGATTGTTCCATTTTTGAGTAGTCTTACGACGTTTCTTTTTGAAAACAATTACCTTATCACCTTTAAGGTGAGTAATTACTGTGGCCGCTACTTTGGCGCCATCTACGGTAGGGTTTCCAACTGAAATTTTGCCGCCGTTATCCAATAGGAGAACTTTGTCAAATTCAATTTTAGCGCCCTCGTTAGCATCTAGGCGGTGAACGTAAACTTTGTTTCCACGTTCCACTTTAAATTGTTGCCCTGCTATTTCTACAATTGCGTACATCTGGTTAATTTAAATTGTTAATAATTTCCTTTTTATAAAGGGACGCAAATATACAGTTTTAACGGAAACAAGCAAAATTTACCTCCTATTTAGCAGGTAAACGCTTAAAATAATAATCAAAATACTTATTATTTGTGCAAAATTTACCGTCTCACCGTCTACAATGCCCCAGCCGATGGCCACTACAGGGATCAGGTAGGTACAAGTACTGGCAAAAACCGCCCCCGCTTGTTTTATTAATACATTGAAAAAAATAACCGATAAGGCAGTGCCCACAATGGCCAAAATACTTACGTAACCAAATGATTTTAAAGCTATTGTACTTGACTTAAAGTGAACAATAAAATCTGAAAAACCAAATAAATAAATACAGGCTATTGGCCCAATTATTAAAAAAGCCCACAAAGTCGCGGTTATTGAATTAAGATCGTATAAATATTTTCGAATACCGTTTACGCTCGTGGCGTATGAAAAAGTTGCGGCCACCACCAACAAACCAAAAAGCGCGTTTTTTGATTGCTCGTTATTTGAATCAAAATACATTAAGCAAACCGCAGCAATTAAACCTATTAAAATTCCGATGATCTGAATTTTACTTGCCTTAATTTTTAACCATACAAAACCAATCGCGATTGTAAAAAGAGGCGTTAGTGCATTTAACATTCCGGTTAAGCTGCTGCTTATTTCGGTTTCGGCTTTTGTGAATAAAAAAGCGGGGATTAAATTTCCGCAAACGCCCATTAAGGTTAAACCGAACCAATATTTTTTAAGATCAATTTTATAGTATTTAAAAATTAATGGTGCCAAAAAAATAAACGCGATGCTTATGCGCAAGGCCGCCACTTCATCACTGCTAAAGACATCCAGACCACGCTTCATTAAAATAAATGAGCTGCCCCAAATAAGCGATAAAAGTATTAACAGAAACCAGGCCAGGTTTTTATTTTGCATGGGCGCAAATTTAAGAGTTAATACCTGATTTTAATTTTCACATTATAAGTATTTAAAAACCGTTAAAAAATTTTACGAACAAATAGCAAATCACTCTCTTAACGCTTATTAAAATCGTATCTTCGAACAAATAAATTACAAATGATACATTTAGGAAAAATAAATACCTTAACCATGTTAAGAGAAACAGGGGTTGGTTTGTATTTGGGAGATGACGATAAGAACGAAGTATTACTTCCGACCTCATTTGTAAAAGCAACTTATAAAGTAAATGATAAAATTAACGCTTTTGTTTACAGGGATAACGATGACCGCTTAATTGCCACGGCCCTAAAACCGGTTGCCGAGATCTATCACTTCGCGAACCTACGCGTAAGCGAGATCGCGGGCATAGGCGCGTTTTTGGATTGGGGATTGGAAAAAGATCTGTTTGTACCTTTTAATGAGCAGAAAAATAAAATGGAGAAAGACGTTTTTTACGTGGTGTATATTCACCTCGATGAATTAACGCAAAGAATTGTTGCCTCGAGTAAAATTTCAAAATTCATCAGCAACGAACACATAACCGTAAAAGTTGGAGATGAAGTAGATCTGATCGTGTTTGAAGAATCGCCTTTAGGCTTTAGCTGCATTATTAACGGTATGCACAAAGGTTTGCTTTACCGTAATGATATTTACAAAAAAATTCAATTAGGAGATAAGGTGAAAGGGTATATAAAAACCATTCGTGAGGATAATTTAATTGATATTAGTTTGCAAAAATTGGGCTTCAAAAATATACTTTCATCCACCGATATTATTTTAGAATATTTGGCCGAGAATGATGGGTTTTTAGCTTTAACAGATAAAAGTTCGCCCGATGAAATAGCCGATAAATTTAGTATGAGTAAAGCCACTTTCAAAAAATCGATTGGCGTTTTATACCGACAAAGAAAAGTTACCATTGAAGATGACGGCGTGCATTCGGTAAAGGTGGCGCAAACCGAAAAAGACCTAACGGCGGATTAAGGGATTACGATTAGAAAGTGGTTTAAAATTTTTCGCGTTAATTAGTCCAATTAGTGGTCAAATATTTTAATTTTACATCAAAATTTAATAAATGAAAATTGCAGTCGTTGGTGCCACCGGCCTGGTGGGCACAAAAATGTTAGAAGTTTTAGCGGAACGAAATTTTAATGTAACGGAATTAATTCCTGTTGCATCTGAAAAATCACTTGGAAAAGAAATTGAATTTAAAGGCCAAAAATATAAGATCCGTTCCATGCAATTGGCAATTGCCGCTTCGCCACAGATCGCGTTATTTTCTGCCGGCGGAAGTACTTCTTTAGAATGGGCAAATAAATTTGCTGAGGCAGGTATCACGGTAATTGATAATTCTTCGGCATGGAGAATGGATCCCACAAAAAAATTAATTGTGCCCGAAATTAATGCACACGAATTAACTA
>JANYBY010000332.1 GCA_025360565.1 Bacteroidota bacterium | reverse complement strand
CTAAAATATAAATAATGGGTGTAGATTGCACGTCGTATTTATCTTTAAAGCTGTTTAAATGAACAGGATCATATACATTAATAAAATCAAGTTTGTGTTTAATAATAAATTGGCGCCACGGTTCAAAATCATCCTTTGTTTGCACGCCAAATACTTTAAAATCTATTTTTCCCTTATATAGTTTTAAGGTATCGTTCAGTTTCGGAATTTCAGTTTGGCAATGTCCGCAATCTGAAGCCCAAAAAACCAAAATGGTATATTTTGCTTTCACCTCATGCAGGGTTTTAAACATGGGTTTTATTTTGGCTTCGTATCTATAATATTGTTCCGATAAAGTTTTGCTTGTTTTACAAGTATCGAAACGCAATTTTGCGATCTCTTTTCCGCTTGTTGTATCTACCACAAAAAAATCGGGGGCAATTGAGCCCGGTAAAATATTGCGATTTATATCTACTTTCTCTTTTATTTTTTTAATGGTTTCTTCGGTATAAGCGCCCTTTGCCCTGCCGTTAATAATGTATTTATCTGCCAGGTGCACAAATACTTTTTCGTAAGTGATTGAATTGCCTTTTGTATCAAAGGTCATGGTTTTATTTTGCTCATACTTATAGGTAAAATGCCCAACCAGTAATTGCATCATCAGCGAGTTATCTGCACATCTGCCCAAAATATTATCCAGCTCTTTTATGGTTGAATCGGGGTGCTGAACAATAATGACATCAAAATATTTTTTTATTCTATCATCAAAATAAGGCGTTCTAATCAAACGTTCATCTTTAAAATTAACACCATCCCAAAAATGATTTTTATAATAATAGTACTGGTAAAGGCTGTCCGGCCGGCCGTTTGAAGCCTTTGGCACATCGGTAGCTTGTTTTTCTACTTTTAAATTATAAAAATCGTTTAAAAAACTGCCGTTGTTTCGCGCTTTAAAAGCGGAATCATATTTTTTTGCTTCAGTACTTAATAGTTTTATTTTTTCAGCAATAAACTTTGTGCTATCGGTTTTGCTTTTACCTTTTGTTTCTTTTAAATAACCTTCAAACTCTTTGTTCTTATCTGCAAAAAATTTATTGAACATAAATTGCTGTTCGTTTTCTTTATTTCCAATAGCTTTTAAAGTTCCTGTAATATCGGCCCAATCAACATTAATTGTAAAATTCTGATTTTCGTTCACAAAAAATTCAAAGTAAGTGGTGTTTTTACCCTGGTTCACTAAAATATAGTACCCTTTTTCTAATTCTTTTTTTCCTTTAAATTCAATTTTTCCGTTCTTCACTTTTTTGCAGGAATCAACAATGTTATTCGATTCCCAAAAATGAACCACAAGAAAAAGGGAGGTATCTTTACATCCTTTAAAATTAATTTTAATATCGTGCCCGCCTTGGGCCGTAACGCCAATTGAAAAAAGGGCAAGGAATAAGAAAAGTACAGTTTTTTTCATAAAAAGTTTATTTACCAAATTTAATAATAGATTTTGTTTAGCTTCAAATCTTGTACCAATTTTTTAATGTTGCCATTATAAATTTTGTTAAATACCCCTTCTAAACTGTCCTGCATGCTATCGTATTGCTCAAAATCAATAAAATAGGCGTTTTTACTCTCCATTATTTCGGCTTGCCTTCCTTTTGTTCTTTTCGCGTTACTTTCGGGCAAATAGTTAATACTGTCGGCAATAAAATTAATGGCTTTTAATTTTAATAAAAATTTATTGGGAGAGTTATTAATTTGCGGATACAGTTGCTTTAAATATGCGTTTTGCCTTTGCATAAAATTTTTAAAGCTCAAATTATCGTTGTAGTTCGAAATGTATTCATGCAAACTTGCCGTATCATTTTTTAAGAATTGTAAAGTTGCCTTGTGCGCAATAAAATTGGCAATATTCTCGTTAAAATTAACCGAATTGGGTGCGTAGTAAGTTGCGTGAAACAATTCATGAAAAAGCAAATTACAAAGTCCGCCCTTGCTGTAGTTTAACATATTGCTAAGTAGCGGATCTTTAAACCAGCCTAATGTACTCCATGCCGAAGCCGTTCCCAGATCTACATCGTAACCCCGCGATTTTAAACGGTAATATTCTTTTTGCGCCAATTCTTTTTTAAAAAAACCCTTGTAACTTACTCGGCCCACAAGAGGAAACTGCCATTCGTAGGCCTTTAGCGCATAAGGTTCGCAAGCGGTTATTACCCAAAGCACCGGCGCGTTCTTTTGGTTATATATTTGCGTAAAATTGTCGGTTGGTTTATAATCCAGGCTATCCACCGAATATTTTTTTATTTTTTCAACCAGCAAAATATTTTCTTTTTCGGTTTGATTTAAATTATTTTCATCGGCAAAGCTGCTTAAACTTTGGCGATTAAATAATACATGCAATTGCCCCTTTGCCTGGTAACACAGGTAAACCGACATTTTATAGTTGAAGGCACAAACTGTAAGCAGTACTAATAAACAGTACGAAATGAATAACCTTATCCAGCGTATGGCAATTTTCATAGTGCTTATTCGTATCTTTACTCCGTTTTAGAGTTATACCAAAGGCATAACTGAAAGCACATTAACTTTACTCCAATTTGTTTCGTAAAGCTAATACTTTCAATAAATAAATTTAGTGTTTAAAAAAGGGATATTTTTATTTTTAATTTTATTTAGTTTTTTAGCTCGCGCTCAAAAAAGCGACAGTGCCATGCTTGTTTTTAAACAGGCCGAATTAGAATTGCAAGCTCTTTTAAAACAGACCTTTTACAGCAAAGTTGAAAAAGAACGACTGGAAGGCAATAAAAAATTCATCGCCGTGTGGGATAAAATTGTAAGCAATCCAAAAATTTTAGATTACGCGTTCGACAGTTTAAAAAATGATGTTTCCATCCAATCGCCAAAAGATAAAAAATTTAAATTGATCACCTGGGATTATCATCGCGACGAAGGCACGTTTGCGTACTTTGGTTATTTATTGGTTAACAACAGCAAGCGCGTAAAAAAAGGTTTATTTAAACACGAAACCATTCAGGGCTACGAGTTTTTTAAATTGATAGACTGTTCGCCTCTTGTAAAAAATCCTGAAACATATATTGGCCTCACCGGTAAATGGTTTGGCATGCTTTATACAGACCTGATCGAGTGCGATGGTTTTTATACACTTTTAGGATCAGACCGTAATGACAATATAACCCAACGCAAATTTGTTGACGCGCTATATTTTAAACCCGACGGTACACCCGTTTTTGGACGGGATATTTTTCGCATACCCCGAAAAAATCCTAAGCGCATGATGTTTGAATGGAGCAGCGATGTAACCATGAGTTTGCGTTTTAACGATAAACGGAATTTAATTATTTACAATCACCTTGCCCCCAAACCCGGCGGTGGCGAGCTCAGCGGGCAATTTCAGTTTTACGGACCCGATGGCAGTTATGATGCGTTAGAATTAAATAAAGATAAGTGGAGTATTATTGAAGACATTGATATTCGCAACGAAAAAAGTAAGAACGACAGGGCCAAAAAACCCAATCCAAAAGATCAAAAGCCGATCTTTAAACCGAAGTGATAAAAAAGAAGGGAAAAGTTTATTGAATTTATTTAAGTGTGATCAACAAGCTCAGTCACCAAAGGATAGGGGGAGCTACGGCGGATGGAGAGGGGATTTAGGGGGTGAGGCTGCTATCTCTTCGTTTTATACACGAACGGATTTGGATTTACAAAACGTAAACTTATTTCAAAAGCACCCTGAGAGCGGGTTGCGGGTTTTAAATTAGAGATTGTAAGATCGTAAGAAAATCCGATTGCATATTGCGAAAATTTTATCAAAGCATTCACGATCGCCGCGTCATTCGTGCGGTAGTATCCGCCCAAGGAAATAGAAACTCCATTTACATGCCCTGTGTATTTTGAATCGCCGCTTAATTTATATTGAAACATACTACCCGCAATTAATTCGGTTGAGGGCCCCTGTTTAAAATAATAGATTGCCGGAACTACAGAAATATTTGTTTCGGGAATACCAATTTCGGCATTTATATATCCGCCGTACCTCATTTTGAGAAGTGAAACACCTGCAATACCAATATTTGGTTCGTTTATATGAAACGCCGAAACGCCGGTACTTATTCTTAAATGTTCGGCCCCAAGCATAAATTTTTCGTTCTTATTAAATTCATAATTAATTCCTCCTCCTGCGTCAAGGCAAGTTCTGATAGATGACATAGCGAAAATTTCTTTCGATGGTAATGAACCGTTGAACACTTGTCCATCGTATTGATTTGGCCATTGTATGCCCTGCAAAGAAATGCTCTTCTGAAATCCGCCACCATAAAGCCCTGCGCCTATTCTGCTTTTTTCGCCCAGCTTAACATGGCAGGCATAATTTAAACTTACCTGAAATGTTTTTATCTGCGGGCTGCCCGACATATCCTGACTGATATTTAATCCTATTCCCGAAAAAACAGTTTTAGAACTTTTTCCCAAACGCATATCGTACGATAAATTAGCGGTTGAATAGGGCGTGGTTACAGTATTCCACTGATTGCGATAATTTGCCACCACGCGAATGCCGTTTTGCGCGCCTGCCTGTGCCGGGTTTAAAAGCAAGGGCGTTAAATAAAATTGCGAGAAATGTATGTCCTGAGACCGCAGCAAAAATGCAGGCAATAATAAAAGAGAAATAAAAATTATTTTTATTGTGTGTTTCAATTTACTAATTGGATATTTCCTTTTTTTGTAACCTTATCGCCATTTTTTAAAGTAACTACGAGATAATAAACAAATACATCATTCGCCATTGTCTTTCCATGAAACTCTCCGTTCCAACATCTTGACCCGTCTTTGGTTTCAAAAATTTTTTCGCCCAGCCGGTCGTAAATCGAAAAATCTAATTCAGCAATACAATTTCCCATCACACAAATTTTGTCGTTCTCCCCGTCTCCATTCGGCGAAAAACCTGTGGGCACAAACACATCCCCGCAGGGTAATTCGGGTTCGATCACTAAAATAGTTACGGCGCTTGACGCGACACAATTATTTGTATCCTTTCCACTAACGGTATACGTGGTGGTAATTGTTGGGCTGGCAGTTGGATTTGGAATATTGGTAAAATTAAGCGCTGTTGATGGTGACCATGAGTACGTTATTACCGGGCCGCTTCCATTTAAAACAATAGATGAGCCCAGCGTAATAGTGGCGTTAGCACCCGCGCTAATAAATGGCGTAACTACATTAATGTATTTTATAACAGAGTCAAAACTTACACCATTTGTAATAATAAGTTTAACACTATACGTTCCGGCCGCAGGGTAACAAACGTTTATAGGATTTTTAACGGAACTTGTTGTTGTTATAGCGCCTTCAAACGTCCAAGCCCAGGCCGTTACAGTGCCTGTACTAATATCAGTAAAAGTAATGCAGGTGCCCCAACAAATAGTAGTATCACTGCTAATAAAATCTGCCGTTAAAA
Organism: Bacteroidota bacterium; assembly: GCA_025360565.1. GTDB lineage: Bacteria > Bacteroidota > Bacteroidia > B-17B0 > Aurantibacillaceae > Aurantibacillus. Next base: position 9,720 of record JANYBY010000332.1, on the reverse strand, counting down.
CCAAAGGCTTTTTCTGTTGTGAAAAAGCATTGTGGAAACAAATTAATATAAACAGGATATATGAAAATTTTCTGATCAAAACAGATTAAAGATAAAGTATGTAAGCTGCAAATTTATTGTTTCCCTATAAATTTATCACTAAAACTCATCTTAAAACCTTTAATAAATAACCGAAGCGCTTTAAGGATCTTTAGTTCATGAAGCCAACTATTCTGTCATTTTAACAACTTTTGACACGGTTAATCGCAAACGTTTAAACTTTAACAGTCTTTTTAACTTTTTTTTAAGTGTTATGGCACCGCCTTTGTATTAATTGTAAATGAAATTAACCACCTTTACTTAACCAAAACTAAAACATGAAAACGCTTACAAAAATTATCACTCTTGTTTTTGCTCTCGGAACCGCAAAAAACATAAGCGCTCAGGCATCAATGGATCTTTTTGGTGTTATTCCCGTTAAAAATTGCGGGTGGGGTTTTGGTGGAAAAATATTTACTCCGGGTGCTTCTCTTGGTAATCTTGAGGTTCGTCTTGGTGGAGGAATTTATGGTTCGAGTATGGTTAGAAGAACCATGACGAACGTACCTTTAAATGCACCGCAAACAGGCGACGCTACTGTGAAATTTAAAAACGGTGTTTGGGGTTTTGATGGTATTTTACGTTTTTCGCTTCCTTATTCGAGCGGACTGGTGCCTTACTTCGATGCTTTTGTAGGCAGCAGATTATTTACCGCTAACATGAATATCATTCCAAATGTTCAGAATAATACTTACCAAAATTCAACTTTTCAAAATCTTTCTTCGTTAAGTCAGTTAAATTATGGAGGAGAATTAGGCGTTATGTTTTCGTTCAGCGATAATTTTAAATTTAACGCGGGCATGATGTATACTTACTCTCCAAAATTTGGAGAAGTAGTAGATGTGGATAAAATTACTTTAGATAATGGCTCACTCACCACGCAAAATATGAGCACACCACACGGTGTGTGGATAGCAAAAGTTGGATTTGTTTTTGCCTTCGGAGCTTCTTCCGGAGGTTCAGGCGGCGGCGGTGGCGTGGGCGGACGTTCGCGCGGGTTAAGACTTGGTGGCGGTGGCGGTGCTAAAATTGGGGGCGGTGGTGGTGGACTTCGCAACGGCATTCGTTTAAATTTAAAACCAAAAACCTAAAAGCATTTCCCTTTTATTTTAATTGCTTCCTTTATTATTCGCTTGCTTTTTTGAGGCGGATACTTCTTTAAACTCCTTCGGGTTATTAACTTATTTTTTATTTATTGAGTTATTAGGTTTTAAATGCTATTTTTAACTAACCAAAAATTAAAAACATATGAAATGAGCCATAACACGCCCCGATGAAAATCGGGGCACCAATGTTAAAGGCGAATTCCATATGACAAAAATTAAAAACGTATGAAAAAAGTTATAATAGCCTTAGTAGGAGTTGTTGTTTTTCTCACAATAGGATGGTTGCTTATGCACAACAAAGAAAGTGTTGCTGAGTTTATGCATCCAACAACCAAGTATGCAATTTGGGCTTTTATTATCGGTGCTTTGGTTACCATTTCTTTGCCACTGGGCGCAATTGCGGGGTTGGCCTTTAAGCCGGGGCCTAAAATGACCGCCATTTTTACAGCCTTTGGTGCCGGTGCATTAATGGCGGCTTTAAGCGTTGAATTGATTGCGCCAACTGTTGAAGAAATAATTGGTCACACTGCAAGTCCAACCGGAATGGCACATGATAAAACACATGCTATTGAAACCATGGGCGCATTATTAATAGGATGCCTTGCCGGCGGATTTTTATTTTATACACTCGATGAATTAATCAATAGCAAAGGCGGATTTTTACGCAAGGTAGGTTCAACCATTAATTTTATAAAAAGCAAAAAACAAAATGCAGCGGTGGAAGAAAAAGATATTGAAAAAGCGCAGCACGAAGGCGGCGAACATGGCGGCGCACCATTGGCAATATGGCTGGGATTATTGATAGACGGTATTCCCGAGAGTTTTGTAATTGGCGCAGGGTTTCTCGCTTTACTTTCGGCAAAACTCGGTGCTGGTGTTGAACCCGGCTTTAGCGAAGTTTTACCTTATACTTTAATTGCCGGGCTTTTTCTTTCTAATTTTCCTGAAGCATTATCTGCCAGCCTTGGTATGAAAAAATCGGGTATGAGTACCACTAAAATTTTGATGATGTGGATGTCGCTCGTTTTAATTATTGCGGTTGGTTCTTTGGCAGGATATTTTATAGGCTCATCCATTCCGCATGTAGCAGAAATTGGAATTGAAGGATTGGCTGCCGGTGCCATGCTTACTATGATTGCGCAAACCATGATACCCGAAGCGGTGCATTTGGGCGGTGCAAAAGTGGTGGGATTAAGTACGCTTGTTGGTTATTTAAGCGCAGTGGCGTTTAAACTGTTTGAATGATCTAGTTTTTTAACCTTTTCGTAAAGTACCAACGGATACGCAGATCAGTTTGGCTGGGCAAATGGAAAAAAATTTAAAGTAAAACAACTCGAAGAGAAAATGATAGAGATTGTTGATCTGAATATGAAGGAACAAAAAACAAAATTGGAAGAGCATTTTATTAATTGGAAAGGCTCTCAAGATCAGGTGGATGATGTTTGTATTATTGGAATCCCTATTTAAAACATCTTTGGCGCACGCCACGTTTTCTTCTCCGAAAAAGCTCCAATCAATATATCAAATTTACGCTATTGCAAATTAAAATTAGTCTTTATCATATTTCCGCGCACATTAGCTATTTCTATAATCATCAAAAAATGGTATTTTTACGAAGTTGAAAATGCCCAGTGCCGAATAACCGGATTAAAATATTTATTGTTGACGATCATCAGATAATGATCGATGGCATTAGTGCTTTGCTTAAAAGTGATGCGAATTTTGAAGTGGTGGGGCAAAATATCAGTCCTTTAAAAGCTATAAAAGAAATTAATGAGGTGCGGCCCGATGTTTTAATTACCGATGTTAACATGAAGGAGTTGTCGGGTATTGAATTGGCAAAAAAAATAAAGGAATTATTCCCAAAAATAAAAATACTTGCTTTGTCAATGCATGGCGACCGGGAAACTATTTCGGAAATGTTGGAAGTTGGCATTAACGGCTATGTTTTAAAAAACACGGGTAAGGAAGAATTAACTACCGCTTTAACTAAAATAGCCGGCGGTGATTTTTTTTTCAGCAACGAAGTAACCACCGAAATGCTGAAAGAGGTTATTACCGAACCAAGATCAAATCAAAAAGAACTGGTGAGTTTAACCCCGCGCGAAAAAGAAATTGTAAAGTGCATTTCGCTCGAAATGAATAACGCCCAAATAAGCACCGAGCTTTTTATAAGTGAAAGAACTGTTGAAACGCACCGTAAAAATATTTTCCGGAAAACACAAACCAAAAGTGTGGCAGGCTTAATTAAACTGGCCATTGAACAAAAAATAATTTAAGCCTGCATCTAATGAAACTAAGAATAGTACTTTTTTTATGCATTTGTTTTTCATTGGCCCGTGCGCAAAATAACGACAGCCTTGCCGCCGAATTAAAAAAAAACATTCCCGATACCGTAAAACTTAAAATTTTGACCGATCTGTGTTGGAATTATTCTGCTTCCGATATAGAAAAAGCCAATGCCTTTGCACAGCAGGAACTGGAGTTGGCTCAAAAAATAAATGATCAAAAATACATTGGCACAGCATACAACGATCTTGGAATTATCCTCATTAAAAAAAGTAAATTTAAAGAAGCCCTTGAGTTTCATAAAAAAGCTTTGGCCGTTCGGTTAAACTTAAAATCGGATCTTGACATTGCTTCTTCATACAGCAAATTAGCTTATTGTTATCACGAATTGGATGAAGATGTAAGATCGTTAGACGCCAGCTTAAAGGCCCTTGCTATTTATGTGAAATTGAAAAATAAATTGTACGAAGTTTACACTTTAAATACAATTTGCACCAACAGTTTTGGGCTTAAGGATTTTACAACATTAAAAAAATATTCGGAAATGGCATATGCGCTTGCCATTGAAATTAAAGATAAAAAAAGCGAGGCGGCTGCATTGCATAATTTAGGATCGGTTTACCTTTCGGATCTGAATTATAAGGAAGCCATTAAAAAAGAAACAGCGGCCCTCGATATTTACCGCGAAATGAATTACGCTAATGGTATGGCGGTTGCTTATCATAATATCGGGTTTTTTAATAACCTAAACTCTGATTATCAAACAGCACTTCCTAATTTGATAAAGGCACTTGAAATAGCGGAGAGCATTGAGGATGTAAACAGCATTGGCATTTACAACAATAGCATTGCCAACACTTACCTTCAGTTAAAACAATATGCTCTGTGTGAAAAATACCTTAAAAGATCATTGGAAATTGCTTATAAGCAATCGCAGCCCGATCTTAGAATGATGAATTATAAAACTTATGCTGACCTGTGCGCTCAAACCAACAGAGGAGACCAAGCCGTTAATTATTTTAATCTGCATAACGGCTTGCGCGATACTTTATACAGTAATGACATAGCAAAACAATATTCGGAAATGAACGTAAAATACGAAACCGAAAAAAAAGAAACCGAAAATAAATTATTGCAGGAAGAAAATGAATTAAAGAATCTTCAGATCAGTCGAAGCAATATTATTTTAGCCTGTTTAACCGCCGGTATTTTAATGGTGATACTTATTTCGTATTTATTATTTAACCGAACAAAACTAAAACAAAAACAATTATTGGATGCCGAATTATTAAAGCAGCAAACCCTCAGGTCAAAGGCGGTAATTGAAGCGGAGGAAAAAGAAAGAGTACGCATTGCCCGCGAATTGCACGATGGCATTGGCCAGCAGCTTTCGGCGGCAAAATTAAATATTTCGGGATTGCAGGATTCTATTAAAACCACAAAGCCCGAAGAAATTACCATGCTGAAGAACGCGCTCGACCTGTTGGACGAATCGGTAAAAGAAGTAAGGGCGGTTTCGCACAGCATGTTGCCAAACGCGTTGATAAAATCGGGCTTGGTTTCGGCGGTACGCGAATTCATTAACAAAATAAGTTCATCGGGCAATCTTAAAATAAATTTAGAAATAGTTGGCCTTAACAATCGCCTGGAAAATACGATTGAAAATATTTTATTCAGGGTTTTACAAGAGCTGGTAAATAATATTATTAAACACTCTAAAGCAACGGAGGTAAGTATTCAATTCATTCAGCACGAAAAAGAATTAACGATATTGGTTGAAGACAATGGAGTTGGATTTAATGTTCAGGAAAAAATATCAGATGAAGGCGGCATTGGCATTAAAAACATTCAATCGCGCATTAATTTTTTAAATGGCGAAGTGATCTTTGATTCTTATCCCGGAAAAGGAACTACAGTTACCATAGAGATTCCGTTTTAACTTCAACGTTAGTTTCCTTTATTGCCTGAAGAGATTTTTGCTGCTCTCTACTTTTTACCACTTTACTTACTCTGTAAACTGCGTAAATTCCAATTAAAGAAAGTATTGAAATAACAATTCCCAAATGATTATAATGTTCAAGCGGGCTTAATTTACTTTTTTGTACTACAATTAATCCGCCAACACCTGCGGCTAAACCACCTGCAATTTGTTGCAAAGACGAGTTAATACTCATGAAGGCACCACGGTCGTGCATTTCGGGTAAGGCCGTTACAAGCGTCATTGATGGAACCATTCGGCTCATGATACCGATCATCATGGCAACATTAAAGATCATAATGACCCACAGCGGTACCGGTGTAAGATTGGTGTAAATTAAAACTACTGCTATCATCCAAAAAGAAGCGATCATAAATAAATAATATTTATCCATTTTATCACTAAGCTTTCCAACCAAGGGCATAATAAATAAAGTGCTTACGCCGGCCACCATAAATAAAATAGGCAGTTGGCCGGGTAAAACATGCAAATTATTTACGGCGAAAGCGCTTCCCCAGGGCATCATCATAAAACCTCCAAGCGAAAGTAAGGCGGTTGCAAAAAATCCGGTACGATAATGACGTTGTTTAAGGGTGTGTAATAAATGATGAAACGCATTTTTGTCATTTTTTATGTCGAGATGTTTTGTTACAGGCTGCAGTTTAAAAGTAATTGCCGTGAGAATAATTGTTGCCATGCCAACTATCATTAAAAAAGGCGCTTTCCAGTCCCATGCATTGGCTATGTACAAACTGATTGGAATGCCTAACACCTGGCTTGCGCCAAAACCCATTTGCATAAAACCCATTACGCGGCCGCGTTGCTGAATGGGAAAAAGATCGGCAACAATTGCCATTGAAATAGAACCGATAACACCGCCAAAAATTCCGGTAACAATTCGTGCTACGATCAGCATTGGATAATTAATGGAAAGTCCACAAAATAAAGTGCCCAAAATAAATCCTACATAAAAAAACTGCAATAATTTTTTACGGTCAAATTTATCGGCAAAGCCCGCGGTTAATAATCCGGAAATGCCGGCACTAATACCGTAGGCCGAAACTACAAGGCCAAACTGTGTTGGTGAAAGGCTCATCGACTTCATGAGCATATCGCCTAAAGGTGACATTACCATAAAGTCGAGCACCACCGAAAACTGCGTAAGGGCCAGTAGCACGATAACTGTGACCTGGTAAGATTCAAATTTTATTTTTGACGGATTGATTTTTTTTTCCATTTTATTCTTTAAACAAGTTCTCTGCAACTAAAGCCAAAGGCCTCGATCAATTCAATAATTTCATTTTCTGTTAAGGTTTCAGATTCTATTCGTAAAACACAATCCACATCTTCCCTGTCAATACTCCACTCATTCATATTTTTATTAAGGTTGAGTATTTTTTTAACGCTGCAATAATCCGTTTCGGTTTTAATGTTTGTTTTAAAAATCAGAATATTTTCTATTTCAGTATTTGTTTCCATTTTGTCGTTTTTAGTAATGAAGCGATCTTTAATCTGCTTCATTATTTCGTTTTCAAAGCCATTAACACCATTTTTAAAACTTGTTTTAATTTAGCATCAGTAATTTTATACGAATTTCCCATCATACTTATTTCCTGTAAATGAAATTTTACAAGGGTATAAAAAGGCCCATACGCTATTGCCCAAAAGGTTTCCGGTTCCATCTTCGACAGCTCTCCTCTTTTAGCCGCGTTCATCGCAAATTGTTTCATATTTTCTTTAAAATCCGACTTGTCTATGTCCTTATGATTGATGCAGGGAGAATTTCTGAACTGTTCAAAAAACTGGAAATAAACAGGGAATTCAATGATAAATTTTAACCGGTTCTTCCACTGGATCCATAAACCTTGCTCTAAGGTAAGATCGGGATTGAATTTTTTTAAAGCTACTTCAGCAAATTTTTTTTGCACATCGTTATACAGGCGATTTAACAGATCTTCCCTATTCTTATAATAAATATAAATGGTTGCAGGCGAAACCCCGGCTGCTTTTGCCAGCTTTTGCATACTTAAACCGTCAAACCCTTCGTTCACGATCATTTCCATGGCTTTTTCGCGAATGGCTATTTCCTTATGCTCGTCCCTTGTTCTCATTTTCGGCAACAAATATAAATGAATGTTCATTCACTTACAAATTTATTTTCAATTTTGTAAAATTAGCCTCAATCTTTGTAGCTCTTCCCTCTAAATCGGTAAACCTGACTTTTAAGTAGGTAAACATAAATAATGGTCTGTAACGGCTAACTTTCTCAACTTGTATTTAGTAGTGAGATTATATACCTTTGTCATATGAAATTGATTTCGTTATACTTCTTGGCCATACTTTTTTTTCTTTCTAATACATGTTTAGGACAAGAAACTCAATTGCAAACCCAATTAAAAGTTAAAACCTTAATTGAAAAAAAAGCGGAATACCATCGGTTAACGGGCGGCACGCAAGATGGATACCGGATAAAAATTCATTTTGGAATAGATAAGGACAAAGCCCACACTGTAAAAAGCAAATTTTCATCCAGGTTTAACGAATACAATACGCACGAGGAATATCAGCAGCCTAATTGGGTAATTTTAGTGGGCGATTTTAAAACAAAACTGGAAGCTTTTCAGTCCCTGAAAAAAATTCAAGGCGAATTTCCTAATTCATTTATTGTAAAAGATAAGGTCTGGTTAAAATAAATTTTAAAAGAATTATTGTAAACCGGTTCAAATGGAACAAATAGATTTTCCACACACTCTTGTGAGTTATAAAGAACCTGTTATTACTTTAACGTTTAAAGAAGGGGCGCATTTAGACATAAAAGAAATAAGGGAATTAATTAAAGCCGCCGAAAAATTAAGCGGAAATAAGCCTTATTTGATCTTTTCGGATACAAGGGTTTTTTTAACCATAACTCCCGAAGCAAGAAAAATATCTGCCGAACAAAAAGAGGCGCCTTACCTTATAGCCAACGCAGTTCTTCTTAATAATCTGCCGTTAAAACTTACGGCCAATTTTTTTCTGAAATTCAATCACCCTCATTTTAAATTTAAGGTCTTTAATAACGAAAAGAAAGCGATGAAATGGCTGATGCAGTTTGACCCCCGATAAAAAATTAGCGCCTCTGCGTTAATTACCCCCCCGCTTTTTTAGCCCTGTACCCTTCTTTTAATAAAAGTACAATTATCTTATCGCGGTGTTCGCCCTGAATTAAAATTTCGCGCTCTTTAACGGTGCCGCCCACACCGCATTTTTGTTTTAGCAATTTACCAAGCGCTTCAATTTCGCCGGTTTTACAGGTAAATCCGTTTACACGACTCACCATTTTTCCGCCGCCCAATCTATCCAAATAAACTTTTAATTGTTGTTGGTTTGGTGCTGGCGAATCTTCTTTCTGCTCCTCTTCTTCCGGATTAAAGTTTGGATTGGTGCTGTACACTAAATTACCGTTGTTGTTTTTTTTTGAAGCCATCTTAAAAATATTTTTTGAATTTAAAATGAAGTATTTTCCGATCAGACGAGGCGCTTTTTGCAGGCCATACCAAAGGTGTCGGGTCAAAAAAAGCAACGAAGTATGATCGAGAAAGACGAATTTTAAAACATAAGGTATTTTTGAGTTGGCTTCTATTCATCGTTTATTTTTAAAAACAAAGCCAATTATTAAGATGCCAAGTACAATTAAAATATTAAAAAAAACGAAAGGAAATTTTACAGGTTCATCGCTTGTGATTTGCCCCCTGATAAAGTTTTCATTAAAATTATTCTGAAGCTTTATATCCTTATTTATTTTTTCAAGGCTATCCTTTAAGGCGTGATACTGCATTGTACTTTTATATGCCATCTCGTAATTTTTTTCTTTTTCATAAAATTGCGATTTCAAATTCAAAGATTGGATCCTTGCCGATATATAATTGTATTTTTTAATAATACTGTCGGCAATTTGCATATTCTCCAGGTACAATTGCGTTTCATTTCTTCTGAAATAAACAACCGCCATGTTCAAATAACTATCGGCCATTTCCATTTCGTTATCCATAATTTCTTTTATTTTAATGGAATTAATACAATTCGCAATAACATCATCAAACTGAATTAAAACGGTATTTATAAATGCCAAGTTATTTAAACACTCAGCCTGTAATTCATAATCGTTTCGCGCCTTTGCATTTTCATAAGCTTTCTCAAAATAACTTTTGGCAATTTGAATAATGGCCGAATCTTTTGTTACGGCGCCTATCTCCGCCTTTAATGCTCCAAGGTTAAGCAAACAATTTC
>JANYBY010000330.1 GCA_025360565.1 Bacteroidota bacterium | reverse complement strand
CTAGAGATTCCAGCATTTGTAAGTGTATAGGAACCAAAAACGACTGTCGGACTAAAATAATTGCCCATCACATAAACATTCCCGTTTGCATCAGTGCTTATAGAATTACCCTCAGCCCGAGTTGAACTAATCGAACTTTTCGCCCAAAGAACATTGCCATTCGCATCGTATTTTGTAAGAAACATGTTGAAGATTCCAGTGTTAGTAAGAGTATACGAACCAAAAATGATTGTTGGACTTCTAAAAAACCCAGTGATGTAAACATTCCCATTTGCATCAGTTGCCACTGCATAACCTTCATCAGCTGCCGTTCCATTACCACTTTTCGCCCATGCCCATGTTTGGGCATTACTTGTTACAAATGTTGTAATTATAAAAGCAAAAAATAAAATTGTTTTATATAATTGTTTTTTCATTTACTCAAAGGTATTAAAAGAAGATTACATTCCAAAACAGCTCCTTTTTCTGTTTCTAAACAAACAAAAAAGCCCTTTTCCACACACTCTTGAGTATCGAATATATTCAATTTTTCTTCATTTGAAAAAGTAAGTTGTATACAAAACACATAACAGTTTTAACACATTGAATAAATTGATACTATATTTTAAGTTTAAAACATCAAATTTTGATACAAAAACTGATTATTTCAAAAATAGGATTTATTTACAAAAGACCTGTTTCATAATGGTTTATCATAATTTTAGGTTTAAAATATCAAAATTTTGAAACAATAACTGATTATTAAAAAATAGGATTTATTTACAAAAGACCTGTTTCACAATGATTTATCATAATTTTATGTTTAAAATATCAAAATTTTGAAACAATAACTGATTATTTCAAAAATGGGATTTATTTACAAAGACCTGTTTCATAATGGTTTATCATAATTCCAAAATCATAATTATGAGTTTATAACTTAACTTTCGTTTAACGGAGGGGGGACTCGAACCCCCGTCCGCCTAGGCGGATATGAATCCTTTAATTACAGTAAAATTATCTTTAACCCAATTTCTTCCCTTCCCCGTTTTAAAATATTTTTCTTTCATCATGGCTTCTTGTTTTGTTTCAAAAAACTCAACATAAATTACAGCCCATGGCCTATAATTTTTCGTAAAACCTTTATTACCATTGTTGTGCCAATAAATTCTTTGAATTAAATTAGAAGAATACCCATAGTAAAACCGTTTTTCAGAAAAAGAATATAATATGTAAACAACGAATTCCATTTTTAAAAAAAGCCCGGAATTGGGCTTTTCTAAATTTATTGTAGCGGAGGGGGGACTCGAACCCCCGACCTCAGGGTTATGAATCCTGTGCTCTAACCGGCTGAGCTACCCCGCCATTTGAGGGGTGCAAATATAAAAATTAAATCCATAAAGGACACACCATAATTTTAAAATTTCTATTGTGAAAATTGTGCTTGAAAGTAGTAATATAAATGGATGTTAAAATGTAAGACGGTTTTACCCCTTGCCCTTAAACTGAAGTAAAAACCTAAAATATCGCTTACCGGTTTTATCACATTCATTTTTGATTTGCCAGTGCGTTTTGAATAAAATAAAACTATTTTCTTTTAAAAGATAGAGTATTTTAACTGCTTTTTTTACCGGGCTTTTCTTACAATCCCGTTAATTTTAGAATTGTTTCGTTGAATTCCTTCATTAATTCATCCACAATTTCGGCGGCGGGTTTAATTTCTTTTATCTGGCTACTCACCTGCCCTATTTCGAGCTCCCCTTCATTCAGATCTCCCTCAAACATTCCTTTTTTGGCGCGGGCCCTGCCTAATAGGGCGGTTAATTCTTCGGGTGTGGCACCTCTTTTTTCAGCGGCATCCACTTCGTTAAAAAATTTATTCTTAACTAATCTAACGGGTGTTAATTGTTTTAAGGTTACTTGCGTATCGCCCTCATTCAACTGAATTAAAGTGTTTTTAAAATTAATATGCGCACTGCTTTCGTTCGAAGCCACAAATCGGCTTCCGATCTGTACAGCCTCGGCCCCTAAAGCAAAAGCCGCGGCCATTTGAGCACCCGTGGCAATACCACCTGCGGCAATTAAGGGTAAATTAACCGCTTCTCGAACCTGTGGAATTAATACCAAAGTTGTGGTTTCTTCCCGGCCATTATGCCCGCCTGCTTCAAAGCCTTCGGCTACAATGGCGTCTACACCTGCATCCTGGCACTTTAAGGCAAATTTAACGGCGCTTACAACATGCACAACCGTAATGCCTTGTTGTTTTAAATGAGCGGTCCATGTTTTAGGATTGCCTGCACTAGTAAACACAATTTTAACTTTCTCTTCAAGTATAACTTTAATATGTTCTTCTGTATTTGGATAAAGCAAGGGAACATTTACGGCAAATGGCTTATTAGTTGCCTGTTTGCACTTTTGAATATGAAGGCGTAAAACATCAGGGTACATGCTTCCGGAGCCTATAATACCAAGGCCACCGGCATTGCTTACGGCGCTTGCCAGTTCCCATCCGCTGCACCATATCATTCCTGCCTGAACGATTGGTTTTTGTATGCCAAAAAGTTTACAAATTCTATTTTCCATGTGTTATAATTATTGAAATGACAATTTTAGCTCGCACTTTCAAATATGCTATTTATTTCACGAATTAGAGCAAATTTTTACTAAATTATAATTAGGTAAATAAAGCTAATTAATTTTTAGAGTTTTTTTTGGTGGCAATCATAAAATTCACTAAATTTGGGTTTGGTAGAAAATAACAAAATGAAGAAATTAGGTTTACTTATTTTATTATCGGCTTTTAGTCTAAACATGCAATCTCAATGGCTGTGGGATTATGGGTTTAGAATTGGAGCAAGTAATTATTTAGGTGATATTGGCGGTAAGGAAAAAACCAGAAGGGATTTTGTGGCGGATCTGAAATTGGCTAAAACCCGTTGGGATGGCGGTATTTTTGCGCGTTATAAATGGACTCCCCGCTTCTCCTTAAAATTAGCGTTTGATTATGTGCGTATTGAAGGGGATGATAAATTATCCAGCAATATAGGGCGCCACTACCGTAATTTCAATTTTAAAAATGACCTTTTAGATCTAGGGTTTACCGGTGAATTTTTCTTTTACGAAGATCCGGATCTTGGAAATACTTACAGATACAGAAACAGTTTCAGGGCTTATATTTTAGGTGGTGTTGGCGTGGTTTATACCAATCCAAAAAGTATTTATCAGGGCGAATGGGTTAAATTAAGGCCATATGCCGGTGAAGGTTATGCCTACAAGCCTTTTGTTCTGAACATTCCAATGGGTGGCGGTTTTTATTTTACGTTTGATAAGAAACACCGTGTTGGTTTCGAAATTAATTACCGCAAAACATTTACCGATTATTTAGATGATATCAGCGGCAATTACCCTGTTACACCTCCTTCAGGCGCTTATGCACAAGGATTAATTTTAAGAACACCTGAGCTTGCAAATACCGATCCTAGTTATGATGCAGTTACTGCAACTTCGCACTCGTGGGGCCAAAAACGCGGCGATAAAACGCATAAAGACGGATATGCCACTTTGAGTTTAAGTTACAGTTATGTTATCAGGGGAAAAAGTAGTTTTTATAAAGCACGAAGAACCGGATTGTTTGGCGGTAAAAAACGTAAAATGCGTAAGATCCGGGCCAAATTCTAAACCCAAAAAAAATTAAATCCTCTACACCAAGAGGATTTTTTATTTCACATTGTTCCCAAACTCCTTATCTTTGTCCTCGTAATGAAAAAAGTTTTGGCAATTATTTCTATTGTTTTATTGAGTGCATGCAGTAACACTGAGAGCGATGGTATTAATACTGATCTTGTAAATAATTCTGCCAGCGCGAATGGTAAAACAACTTCAGATCTTCCCGAAATTACATTTGAAGAAATGGAATATGATTTTGGGAAAATGACCCAAGGCGAACGCGTTAGCCACGATTTTAATTTTAAGAATACCGGCAATAAAAATTTAGTTATAAGCAGCGCAAGCGGTAGTTGTGGGTGTACAATACCAAAATGGCCGCAAGAACCCGTTAAAAAGGGAACAGGAGGCAAAATAAATGTTGTGTTCAACAGCGAGGGCAAAAGTGGCTTTGTTGAAAAAACGGTTACAATTGTTACCAATTGCGAACCGGCGACAAGAATTTTAAAAATTAAAGCTGAAATAATTGTTATTGAAACGGCTAAATAGTATTGAGTAATTAGTATTGAGTATTGAGACAAAACCGAAATTAGCAACAAAAAATTATAAACTATAAATCAAAAATAACAAACAAACAACATGAACGAAATGATAATTTTAATGGCAGGCGGCTCAGGGCAACAGGGGGGAATTATGTCTTTTTTACCTTTA